>JBPOHH010000271.1:0-7600 GCA_052035765.1 Bacteroidota bacterium | reverse complement strand
GCCATTTGGTAGCGCCGAGAGCTAAGCTCGCTTCGCGCAGCTCACGAGGGACGGTGCGTAATGCTTCTTCGACCGAGACAATCACCACCGGAAGTGTGAGTACCGAGAGCGTAGCCGCCGCCCATATCAGTGCGGGATGTCCCCATATTGCCGTGGAATTACCGAATCCGGCATCCATTCCACTACCGATAAATTGCACAAAAAATCCAACGCCGAAGAGTCCAAAAACGATTGAAGGAACGCCGGCAAGGGTATTAACGCCAAAGCGGACGCTGCGGGCAAAGAATGAATTTTGCTTTGCGTATTCGGAGAGATATATTGCCGTTGCCGTGCCGATTGGTACACCAAGCAGAGACATGACGAGCACGAGGAAAGTGGTACCATAAATAGCAGGAAAAATACCGCCTTCAGTATTATTATTCCGCGGTGCCTGACTCAAAAATTCCCATGTAACGCCGCCGATACCTTTGATTAAAAAGTGTCCGAGCATCAGCAGAGCAATACTTACTACCGCTGCCGCCGCTATGAACGTAATGGTTACGGCAAAAAAACCAATGATTTTTTTGCGGCGAAGAAAGGCGGAATCGATTGTTTGAGAGCCGAGTGTAGTCATAATATATTCTTGAGTTCTTTAATCCAGATAAATTCGCCTGTTATTTCCGAAGTGCAATGATGAGTTCTGATACTTTACTTTCAATAAAATCACGTACTTCGCTGAATTCTTCCGGTTCCATATGCTTTGGGTCGGGAATATTCCAATCCTCGCGATGCGTAGCACGTACAAACGGACATTCATCGCCGCAACCCATTGTAATCACATAGTCATACTCAATTTGAGGAATCTCATCGAGCGATTTTGACACATGATTGCTGAGATCATAGCCAATTTCCTGCATCGAGCGTATTGCCTTGGGATTCACCACGCCGGACGGCTTTGATCCCGAACTGTACGCCTCAAGTATATCTGCACCATGAATGCGCGCAAATCCTTCGGCTATCTGGCTCCTGCATGAATTTTCGACACAGACAAAAAGTATAGTTTTCATGAATTTCCTTTGTTCTAATTTCTATTCGATGCGCACATTCCTGATGAACAGCATTCTTTCTCCCGTACACCCCGGCAGCCGAGAATCGCAGCGCCTGCACCGATAAACGGAGCAGTCAGGTATATCCACAGCGAAGCGAAATTACCTGAAATGAGCGCCGGCGCAAGCGAGCGGGCGGGATTCATCGAGGCGCCGGATATAGGTCCGGCGAACATTGCTTCGAGACCAACGACCGCGCCGATGGTAATTGCCGCGGTTAACCCCTTTTCTTTTGAACCGCTTGATACATTAAGAATGACAAACATCAGGAAGAACATCAGCAATATTTCCAGGATAAACGACTGCATCTCGCCTTGCTTTGGAATCGTCGCGCCAAGTGTCGTTTGCTCGGGAAAGATGACCCACAGAAGCGTGCTCGCCAAAATTCCGCCCATTACCTGAGAGAAAATATATGGGAGTACTTCTTGTGCCGGAAATCGTTTTGCCTGCCAAAATGCGACCGTAACGGCTGGATTAAAATGAGCGCCCGAGATATCACCCAAGGTGTCGATTAACGCCATCACGACTAATCCAAACGTCGCGGCAATTCCCAGGTGAGTCAGTACTCCGCCGGATACCTGATTGATAATAATCGCACCTGTTCCGCAAAAGACGAGCATGAATGTACCAATACATTCAGCAGAATATTTTTTAAGGGGTGTACTTTCCATGGAATTCTACCCGCCCTGGAATTTTTTCGTTAAGCGCTTTTTCACAAATAACTCCGTAACAAGATTGATACAGAAGCTAATGATAAAGAGTACAATTCCCAGGAAAAATAAGATGTTGTAGTGGAGTGAACCCCAAATAACCTCACCCATTTCTGCGCCGATTGTCGCTGCGAGTGTACGGACAGGTTCGGTAAATGCAGCCGATACAATCGCCGCATTCCCGGTAGCCATGAGCGCAATCATCGTCTCGCCGAATGCGCGTCCGACGCCCAGCAGGACGGCAGCAAATACACCGGGAAGCGCGGCAGGGAGCATGACTTTAAAGGCAGTTTCCCATTCAGTAGCTCCGAGCGCGAGTGACGCCTCGCGGTAGGATTTCGGCACACTTGTCAGTGCGTCGTCGGTGATGGTAAAGATAATTGGAATAATTGCGACGGCGAGACCGAAGCCGCCGACGAGGGCATTTAAGCGGTATTCGGTGCCGAAAAGGGATTGCATAAGACTTGCGACGATCATCAGACAGAAAAACCCGACGACCACCGAGGGGAAGCCGGCGAGGATTTCGACGGTGGGCTTGATGATTTCCCGGAGCCATTTTTTTGCAAAGAATGCGGAATAGACGGCGGCTAAAATTCCGAGCGGCGCACCGATAAGCACAGCAATAAAAGTCGCTTTGGCAGTACCGATAAAGAGCGATTGCATGCCGAATTTGGGTTCTTCACCCACCGGCTGCCAAACATCACTCATGAGATTTTCCCATATCGTCCGCTTTTCTGCCGGTGCATTTTCGGCTGCGGGAGTCGCAGCTGCCGTGGGATTTTTGATTTCTTCTATTTCAGGATTATAGACTTCGGGAGTCGTACTTTGCTCGCTTTGGGCGGGTGTCGTGCTGTCGCTTTCGGCATCGGGGTTGTATTCTTCCGGCTTGCTGTCGGAGGTCGCGCTTGAGGCGGGGCGTGCATTTTCGGACTCGATGGTTTTGCCCGAGAAGAGTCCGGCTGCTTCGCGAAATACGAAAATAAAGATCAGGAAAATTAGCAATACTGAAGTGCCGGCGACAATCTTAATTGAAGTCTCGGCAAGCCATTCTCCCCATCGTCGTGTACGTTTTGTCAGTGTAGAAGGTAGTTCAGATGCCATACATTGCCTAATTTTCTGCAAAAAAAATAAAACCTCCCAGGATTCACTAAGGAAACCCTGCGAGGTTTCTACAATTCAAAATTCGCTGTTTCCGCTGAAACTCGCAAATTAAATTCACTTATTTCTTGAGTGGGAAGTAGCCGACTTCCTTGACTACTTTCTGTCCTTCTTTGCTCAGCACCCAATCGACGAACTTCTTCATTTCATTTTGCGGGCGTTCACGGAGGTAGAAATAGAGGAAGCGGGAGACGGGATATTTGCCGGAAAGGATGTTTTCCTCGGTCGGCATGACATATTCCCCACCGGCTTTTTCTGCAAGTGCTACTTCTTTAATATCTTTAGCGTATGCTGCTCCGCCAAAACCGATGCCGAATTTATCTTTTGCAATCGCATTGACGACGGCTGCGGTACCGGGCATGTTCTGCGCCGCAGGGTCGAAATCTTTCTTTAATAACACATGCTCTTTAAAGAACTCATAGGTTCCTGAATTGTTCTCACGGCTGTAGAGGAGGATTTTTTTGTCCGGGCCGCCGACTTCTTTCCAGTTTTTGATTTTACCGGTGTAAATATCACGCACTTGCTCAAGAGTGAGCTTTTTAACGGGGTTGCTTTTGTTGACATAAACGCTGAGTCCGTCGCGTGCTACTTTGATTTCGAGGCCGTTGGTGTTGTACTTGGTTTTTAATTGATCGACTTCGGCGGGCTTGATTGGACGGCTGGAAGTGCAGATATCGGTGGTGCCGTTGATGAGGGCTGCGATACCGGTACCGGAACCGCCGCCGGTGACCTGGAACTGAACGCTTTTATCAGGATAGATTTCCGTCCATTTTTGGGCTAAAATTACCATCGTGTCCGAACCCTTAATCGTTACGGTCTTGCCGGCGGGTACAAAGGCAAATAGACAACCGCAAAGAAGCAACAGCATTGCTTTTAATTTCATAGAGAATCTTTCATAATCTTAAAAAATACACATATAGTTGCCGCAAAAATCACCCTTTTGGGCAAAAAAACAAAATTACCATTCCATAACAATGCACTTTATTTCAATTATCAAAATTATCATTTTGTTAATTTAACGGTTTTATCGGTAGAAACACCGGCAATACTATTACCATTTCATAATAAATGGATGGCGCTGCGCGCTTGTGTCTTTCAAGCAGGCGGGGCGCGCCAGATGGTCGAATCTATTATGCAATGTCACAGTCTTGCGTATCATACGACAAACAGCGGGCAGGGAAAGAGATATCATTCAGTTATCTGACCATGAATTGAGTCAATAGTTTTGAAGCTGTTACGATGAAATGCCCCCGCTCACGGCCGTACTCGGCACCGATGGTCGTACAATTGAACAAAGCCACCACTTGCCGCCGGAGCGTAATAAAAAAAGAAGTGGTATTTGTAGTAAAATTAAGAAGTTGTGATGGCATTGCACATGCACGTCAGGTGGAATGGAATTTTTAATGGTAATAATATATAGTATTTTTTTGTAAGTTCGCCGAAAGTCGGTCGGAATTTAGTACCCACGTATAAAACACGTAGTCTCAGTCCCTTGCAGATCCCTGCACATTGTTTCCCTGACTTCTCTTCCTTCTTTCACGAGTATCAGAGTATCGGCAGCCGAAGGGAGGCGCGCAAGCCACCTTCCGTTTTCAAGTCATAATTGTGACGTAAGACCTTGACACTTGAAAAAAACAGTTCTCACAAAACACCGTTAACAATAAGTATATAAAATAGTTGTGTTAGATTTAGATGTAGCGGCTTAATTTATTTATAGTAGGAGGGCTTTATGTCATTTACACAAAAAATTGCCTATCTCTCGCTGGCTATTTTTGTACTTTTTTCGGTGGTAAGTATTAGTTCGTATTACGAACACAAAGCAACAAGTGATGAGAAAAACTTGTTCAAAACAAATATCTATCTTCTCGAAGCCCGAAAGAACGAGAAAGACTTTTTTGCAAGGAAAAATCTGGAAAATGCGGCGAATGCAATTGCATTCATTGCTAAGGCAGATTCGACAGCAAGACTCATAGAGCATCCCGAAATAGAACAGTTATCCAAGCTGTTTGCTGCATACAGAGATGTATTTACGACCGTGAAAAATAAAATGGTCGAAATGGGGCTCACTCCCACGAGTGGTGCATACGGTTCGCTCCGTGATGCCGTCCGTGAAGTGGAAGCACTGGTAAAGGAAGCGCAAAGTACAGACCTCACGGCTACCATATTACTCGTTCGACGGCATGAAAAAGACTATATGCTCCGTGGCGATGACAAATATGTCGATGAAACCCGAAAAACGGTCACGGTATTAATCTCAAAAGTCAATTCCTCAGGACTTCCTCCCGCCACCAAAGCCACAATTCTACAAAAAATAGAGACCTACAGTCAGAACTTTACGTTATTTGTCAATCTCACCAAGGAGATAGCAACACTCACCGATACATTCCGAAAATCAGCCCACGATATTGAGCCGGTGCTTGAGTCCTTGAATTCTGAGAAAAAAGCCGACGCCGAGCGAGCAAGTTTTTTTGCCTTGATTTCGATTATCGGTGCATTCGTTGTGCTGTTGCTTTTTAGCTTTATTACTATTCGCCTTGCCAAAAAAGTATCCTCATCGGTAGCCGAGATTGATACTGCTGCCGATGCGGTATCCAAGGGCGATCTTACACGGTCGGTGCATGTTACGTCCAAGGATGAGTTCGGCAAATTGGGTACGACCTTCAACACAATGGTCGAAGCGGTGCGGACGGCAGTAAAGCTGGCAACCGAAAAAACGCATATCGCAGAGCAAGCCGTTATCGAGGCAAATGCAGCAAAAGAAGCGTCGCGAATTAATGAAGAATATCTTGAGCGGAGTGTTGAAACCATTATGCGGGAGATTACAAGCTTTGCCGAAGGAAACCTGATTGTTCATTTAGCGCCCGAGCGGGCGGGTGATGAAATCGCCCACTTATTCGAGGGATTCAGTTTGGCAGCAGAAAATATACGCTCAATGGTCAAGCAAGTATCCGAAGCGGTAGAAACCACAGCAAGCTCAACGGCAGAAATTGCAGCCAGTATAGAGGAAATGTCGACCGGTGCAGCCCAGCAATCCGAGCAGGCAGGAAATGTGGCGGCGGCTGTGATTGAAATGACATCAAATATCATCGACGGAAATAGAGCAATGGCGCTGGCAGTGCAAAAAGCAAGAACTGCAGGCGATACGGCAAAAGAGGGCGGGCAGGTCGTGATCCAAACTATTGAGGGGATGAATACGATAGCCGATGTCGTCCATAAATCGTCGGCTACCGTCCATGAACTGGGACGTTCAAGTGAGGAAATCGGTGAAATTATACAGGTAATTAATGATATCGCCGACCAAACAAATCTTCTGGCGCTCAATGCAGCTATCGAAGCTGCCCGGGCAGGTGAGCAGGGACGGGGCTTCGCCGTGGTAGCCGATGAAGTCCGGAAATTAGCCGAACGCACCGCCGAAGCTACAAAGCAAATCGGTACGATGATTAAACGTATTCAGCGTGAAACAGCCGGTGCCGTCGAAGCAATGGAGTTAGGTACAAAAGAAGTAGAACACGGTAAAAAACTTGCCGATAAAGCCGGAGAATCGTTGAAAGAAATTATTACCATGTCGGAAGATGTGCAGATGATTATTGCTCAATTGGCAGGCGCAAGTGCCCAACAGGAAACAACTAGCGAGGATATAGCCAGAAATATCCAGAATATTTCCGTAGTTGCTTCCGAAAGTAATCGTGCGATTGAACAAGTGGCGCATGCGACCGATGATTTAGCGAGATTGACCATGATATTGCAGGATTTACTGTCGCAATTTACTATCCAAGACTCGCAAGCAGGCCGCCTTGGCTCCTCCCGGCCCAAACAGCTGATGGCGCATTAAGAAGTAGCTATTGAATCCCAAACAGTAATACAACCGATTAGAATACAAAGGAGATTACTCTGAAAGAGCCTTCAACGGAAGAATCGAACCGTGATACTGTCTTACCGTTAGGAGAAGACCGTAGAGACAGAGGCGATTCTTCGCCCCCGGAAGGGAGAGAGGCACTGAGAATACCAATGTCAGTCTACATTCGGTACTATTACAGTTATAGTTGTATCAATCGGCAATTTGTATCATGTAATGGAGATATTTATGACAAAATTTATACTGTGTGTTTTGATAATGTGTATGTGCGGTGTTGGCAGGGCAACCGCACAAAATGAACCCTATATTGACGGTCGCTTAGGGGTCAATAACCGGGGAATTGTCTTCACAAACAGCGATAGTACGATGCAGGTGATAATGCGCTTCCGGATGCAAAATCTCGCACAAACGGAGACCGTGTCCGAAGATGACCTCAGCACAGCCCGTGAAAACTGGGCAGTACGCCGCCTGCGCCTGCGTTTCGGTGGATTTTTAAAAGACCCGCGGTTGACATTTAATATCCAATTGTCGTTCACGCGCGGCGACATGGACTATGCCGATACGCAATTTCCCAATATCGTGCGCGATGCTGTGCTGTACTGGAATTTTGACGAACATTGGCAGATTGGCTTCGGCCAGACGAAATTACCCGGGAATCGGCAACGGGTGATATCCTCATCTGAAATGCAGTATGCGGAGAGATCATTAGTAAATAATACGTTCAATATCGATCGTGACTTCGGACTGCAAGGTTGGTATCGTGATGAAATAGAAGGAGTTGGATTTAATCT
>JBPOHH010000791.1:0-4139 GCA_052035765.1 Bacteroidota bacterium | reverse complement strand
CAATCAGCGGCATCAGCGTGCCATCGGAACATGCACGCTGATATACTATGATGTTCGCTGATAAAACATCAGGAATTCAGCATGTGACTTTTTTTAACACAAAGTTCTCAAAGATACTCCACAAAGTTCACTATAGATACACCTATCTTGTTGTGTACTTTGTGGTTACCTTCGTGTACTTTGTGGTAAAAATGACATTGCCGGGGACTAGCACGCTGATTTTCTATGATTTCTTATGATTCTCGCTGATACATTATCAGAATTCAGCGTGTGACTTTTTTTTAACACAAAGTTCTCAAAGATACTCCACAAAGTTCACTATAGATACACCTACTTCTATTGTGGAGTTTGTGGTAGAATCCGACATTGATGAAGAATGGCACGCTGATTTTGTATGATTTCTTATGATTCTCGCTGATAAGATTATCGTCTATCATAACAAATCAGCGGCATCTGTGTGCCATCGGAAAACGTTAAAAACCTCACCTAGCAATCAACACCTTCTCAACACTCTCATACATCCCTGCGCGCATCCGACAATAATACACACCTACCGGCAAGTCGAGTGCAGCGGAATATTCGCCTGCTGCAAGCTCACCATCCGAGACGACAAGCACGGAATTACCTACATAATCGAATACTTCGAGGTGTACGTTTCCGGTAAGACCAACGCCGAAGTCGATGGTTTTGTCTCTCACCGTCAGATAGTATGCCGTGGTTGAAACATTGACAATCCTGATCGATCGGGCGCAGTAATTGGCGAGCTTGAGTGTCGAACTTTTGGCTATCGCCGTCTCGCAGGGTACCATGTGCGCAGTGTCGATGACGAGTTTCATCAGATACGTGGTGTCAGATGTATTCGGCAAGTACGCTTTGAAGAACGTTTCCAGTATGCCTCCTCCCCCGCTTCCGCCTATGGTCAGTTCTCCACGGTTGTCGGAAAGAAGCGATGCTGTTATCGTACCACTTTTAGAATCAAATGATGTAAATTCAGCAATAAAAGGATTGTAGAGTATCTTGAGTTTCCAGTCTATCGCCCCGTCCGGAATGGATATCAGTTGTCGGAATTTTTCCGACGGCTGGATAATCACACTGTCCGGACCAATTGCAAATTCCCTGGTTACTTCAGCATTATTCGACACCACTACCGTATCGACATTTACACATCCCATGGCATTCGTCACCGTGAGAGTGTACTCGGTGGTCTGCTGTGGCGATGCAATCGGATTGGCAATCAATGGGTCACTCAGACCGGTCACCGGAGACCATGAGTATTGATTACCTGCAATTGGAGGAGCGCCCAAGGGTACACTTCCCGAAATACAAATCACCGTGTCATTACCGGCAATCGCTGTTGGTGGTGGTGCCACGGTAATTGTCACCAAGGATGAGTCCGAACATATCCCGGACGACACGATTACTTTGTAGGTAGTTGTTTTCGTTGGTGTTACGAATGGAGTAGCACTCGTTGGATCATCGATTCCATCAATTGGTGACCAGCTGTAGGAAGTACCGCCGGCTGCCTGTAGGCGCACCGATGAACCGGGGCAAATGGTCGTATCGGTTGATACGGTTGAAGTAATTGCTCCGATGGTCACGAGGACCGTATCTATGTCTGTGCAGCCATTGGCCGCTGTAACAGTCAGGATATAGAAAGTAGTAGCGAGCGGAGCGGCGGTTGGATTGGAGAGTGTCGGATCGCTGAGTCCTTGTGCCGGCTGCCAGGAGTACGTAACGCCTGACTGTGCTTGTTGTCCGATTTCCACGGGAGTCCCCTGACAAATCGTTTTGTCCTGCCCCGCATTTGCCTGCGGAGATGGAATTACCCGGAGCGTTACTTTTGCTGAATCGATACATGTCCCACTTGACACAACGACGGTGTAAATCGTTGTTTCATCAGGTGTTGCTATAGGATTTTCAATCTTATCGTTGCTCAGACCTTTGCTTGGGCTCCATGTATACTGCGACCCTCCGCTTGCTGTGAGTTGAAATGCCGAACCTGCACAAATGGTGGTATCAGAATTTACGACAGCCGTAATGTTCCCCGGCGCTACATTGACCGTGTCATGAGCAATGCATCCCTGAGAACTTGTAACGGTGAGAATGTACTGAGCCGATGCCGTTGGCTTGAGAATTGGATTCGATCGTGTCGGATCATCTAAACCCGTCGGAGGTAACCATGCATACGTCATTCCGGCAACAGGATCCGCTCCAAGCTGAATGGTAGCGTCGGGACAGAACGTTTTATCTCCGCCTGCCTGAGCTACCGGATTCGGAAAAACAATCGCTTCTGTAGTATCAGACTGTATTCCATTTTCATTTTCAACCTCGAGTATCACCTGATACGTACCGGCAGCAGAATAGCTGACGGTGCTTATACTGTCACTGCCTGTCGACGGAGTACCGCCGGTAAATTTCCAACGACGTTTTTTGACATAACTGCTTTGTTCGATAAATGTTAGCGTGCTTCCAATACAACCGCTATCCGGCAGTACTTTTACTTCAGGGAATGCACATCGTGTGTTTCGATCTTTCACACCTACCACGCCGGCTGAATTAAATATATAATCCATGTAATTCGGCAATTGCGTCTGCGCGTTTTCTTTTCCCGGCTGATAATCTTTAAGGCGTAATTTATCGATGATAAGCGTGCATCCATTCCCCTTGACATTCGGCTTGTCGATACAGCTGAAATTCATCACCGGTGACGTTCCGTTTCCGGGTGAGGTCTGAAAGTAAACTTTACCGTCCGGTGCAAGCTGCATCGATGCTCCGAAGGGATACCATAACGCCTGCATGGTGTCGACGGGAAGAGCGGTAAGCGTAGGATTCGAAAGATCATACTGATATAATCTCCCCGAAGGAAGTGCTGAATTTCCCTGAAAAGGAGCAGTTCCGATGGTGTAGAGAAGTGAATTATCAGGCGAAAAGGTGAAGGATTGATACGGAGGCAGTTGTTTGTAATTCGTAACAGCACCGGTCGTGGGATTAAAATCTGTGAGTACGCAGCCGGAGGCAGTGAGGTAACTCATCATTTTTTTGCCATCGGGAGAAAGCTTGATTTTACCGTTGAGCACCACCGGATCCGTTTTTGAAATTGATGTTGTAGAATAGACTGAATTTGATGAATTGATTCCATTCTTCGTAATTGATATTGCAATAAACGTAGGTGTCGTATAGCGATAGACAATAAGCCAGTAATCTCGTCCATTGCTGTGGATTGTGCCGGTCATACCTTCAGAGAGGTAATCTTCGAGAAGTACATTGTCTCGGGTGAGTACTCGACCTACTCCATCGCGGAAATCCAGCACTGTATAGGTCAATTTACGGAGTTCGGGCTGCGTCGTCGATGTTCGCATATCCATCGAAAACACATAATATCGAAAACAATCAGCCGGATCAGGCACCGCCAGCAACCCTTGCGATGACGTACCATACCCACGTAACGGCGGCGCTGATATGACATTATGCAGCATATTCCTAATCGTTACATTGTTATCTCCACCCGTTGAGAGGTAATCTGAGTAAAAGAGAATTGAACCCGTCAGGCGGTCCGACATCGAAACACAGCTTTCGAAATTTTGATGCGCGCTTCCGGGCGTTATTTCCTGAAGTGAAGGTAAAAATTGTACCGCCCGCCCTGCTCCCCAATACCAGGTGTTGGCTTCCTGTTGTGCATACGCAGAGAGAGAGAGAAGTGACCATAGAATTGCTGCAAGTAGAGAATGCTTCATGAAAAATCCTTGAATGGAGAGAAAAACGAGTATTTTGCGGATATCATAACTCATTGCAGAAAGAATGACATACACACACTGCAAATTACAAAAATGAGTCGTCAGAGCAAGGGAAAGTATTCCCGTTTTTTATAATTACTGTGATGACCAACAATGCTCACACAACACTCCACATTCACCTATCTTATTGTGAAATTTGTGGTTACCTTCGTGTTCTTTGTGTTAAAATTTGAATTGATGAGGAATGGCACGCTGATTTTTTATGATTTCTTATGATGATCGCTGATACATTATCAAGAATACAGCAGGTGACTTTTTTTTTACACAAAGTTCTCAAAGATACTCCACAAAGTATCACTATAGATACACCTAATCTTGTAGTGTACTTTGTGGTTACCTTCGTGT
>JBPOHH010000350.1:0-3565 GCA_052035765.1 Bacteroidota bacterium | reverse complement strand
TCCACTGCAACGTCTTCAGGTCGGAATACTATTTAAAAGCGGACGGCTGTCGAGCTATGCCCTTTCGCTAGACCGCAAGAAGCTGTGGGCAATTTTTAATGGTAATAACAAAGAAGAGGTGCAGAATATCATTGATATATTCCCGTTAAGGGCATTTATGCAAGTTAATATTCAGGAGCTTGCTTTCGTTGAGGAGCCACTGTTTCAGTTCCCCACGAGCTCGCTTAACTAATTGTTAAGCCTCATGCATCATACATAGTCAAGACTGTGGCATACATTCCTCGATCATTCAATGCCGGCTGAAATATTTGTTTCAGCCGGCATTTTATATTAAAAGGAACAGAAGATGACTTCAAAACCATATGAAAGCTCCACAAGATTACTCATTTATTTACTCTTTCGGTTTTATTTTTTTTTGATGTAACTGTATGCTGATAAAAAATTTTCTTATCTTTGCGCCGCCGCAAAGCAAAGTTTTCCCGCGTTGGGATTTGTAATAGTGTTTTGCACGTATATTCTCGTTAATTATAATTGTTCCTTTTTAGTATTTGCTGACGAATTTATGACCGAAAATCAATCACTTGAAAACGCCGCAGAAGAAACATCTGTAGCCGACATTGCCGTAACTGTTTCCGAAGAAATTACTCTCGCAGAAGTTCCTGATCAAGCAGTCCCCGCCGTTGAAGAGTCCGTTCCATCACCAGAGCCCGCCGCTGAGCAAACAACTACACCGGAAGCCGCTGAATCTACTCCGGTTACTGATGAAGCTCCGCAAGTTGAAGCCGCTCCCGCTGCTGAAGTTGAAGCTGCACCCGCTGCTGAAGTTGAAGCCGCTCCCGCTGCTGAAGTTGAAGCCGCTCCCGCTGCTGAAGTTGAAGCTGCACCCGCTGCTGAAGCTGCTCCGGAAACTCCTGCAGCACCGGCTATGCTTACTCCTGAGCAGCTTGCTGCCGCAGAAGCACACGCAGAAGCAGAGCGCAAGCGGAACGAAGAGCGTGCAGAAGCAGAACGCAAGCGTGCAGAAGAGCGTGCAGAAGTAGAGCGCAAACGCGCCGAAGAGCGTGCGGCACTTCAAAAAGCACTCGATGATGTCTTCGAGGAATTGACTCCTATCAAAGAAGCAGGCGGAACGATTGAAGTCGAGATAGCAGAACGTATCAAAGGCGGTCTGAGAGCAATGTACAAAAACGTTCGTCTCTTCCTTCCTGCCTCACACTATTCGGTAAAGCGCTCAGCAAGTGAACAGGATCTCAACGAAGCGGTCGGCAAGACGATTACCGTGCATGTTCAAGAACTCCAACAAGATGATCAGGGACGTAAAACAATCGTCGTCAGTCACAAGAAAATTGCCCGTGAAGAATTCTTCAATTCCCTTCAGGAAGGCGCTGTCGTTGATGGACGCGTTGCCTCGGTAACTGCCTTTGGAGTGTTTGTTGATCTTAATGGTATTGAAGGACTTATCCACATATCCCGCCTCTCGCACAGCCATATTGCTGACGCAAATACCCTCTTCAAACGCGGGGATGCCATTCAAGCAAAAGTGCTTGCTGTTGATCGCGCGAAAGAAAAAATTACCCTCAGCCGCCGCGAATTAGAAAAATCTCCGTGGGAAACTGTCGATACCGACTACCCCGAAGGTAGCCGCCATCAGGCAGTCGTTCGCAGATTCGCTGAATTCGGCGCGTATGTGATGCTCAAATCCGGTGTCGAAGGCCTGCTCCGTAATTTTGACCTCTCCTGGGGCAGAAGAATTCATCATGCATCCGAGATATTAACCGAAGGTCAGACAATCGACGTACAAGTGCTGTCTGTCTCCGGTGAAAAACGCCGTATCGGTCTCGGCTACAAACAAACGCAACCTAATCCATGGGATACAATTACGGAAACTCTTCCGGTTGGCACCGTCGTTCAGGCGACCGTCCGCCAAAATGTACAGCAAGGTATCGTCGTTCGCGTATCCGATGAATTCGACGGCTTCGTTCCCCGCAGCCGCGTTCGCAATGCTGACAGTATCAAGCCCGGTGACGTGATTGAAGTAGCGGTAATTGACGCAGTTCCTGCGACCGCATCGCTCATTTTAGCTCCGCAATACGCAGATGATGGTGGTGGATATGATGAGCAGCCACGCCGCGACAATCGTGAGTATCGCCGTGAAGATCGTCCACGCCGTGAAGGTGGAAATGATCGCCGCGACGACCGCCCACGCCGCGACGATAATCGCCGCGACAGTCGCCCGGCAGGTCCACAAGAAGAACAATCTCAGGATTTTGCATTCTTTGACCTGCTCTCTGATGAGCAAAAACAAAATCTTGGACTGAAGTAAGTAACATTCTCACTTCACTTCCCAAAACAATATCCAAAGCCGACAAATTTCGATTTGTCGGCTTTTTTCTTTGTCGGCAAGCTTTCCTCTCTTATATTTGGAAAAATCTTGTTGCATAATACATCTGCCCGACCCATTCTCACCCCAATAAACTATGTATAATCGTTCCACTTGTCAAGGTATATTCTTCGCTCTCATCGCTCTGCTTATAGGCCTGCACAGCACTGCACTCCTTGCACAGCAATCTGCCAAAGACACGAGTAGAACCATCCTCCTCAAGCCAAAGCTCACCCCGATTCAAACAATTACCGGCGATTCCCTTTCAGGCGATACACTCAATAACAACAAGCTTATTTCTTTGCCGGGTGGCAACGACTATCCCTTTACACCAGAACAAGATAGCGCATATTACAGAGCGCTCCGGCTCCATATTCCGGCCGGCACACTCGCCCAGCAGCACGCGCGAATGTTCTCTAGCGCATGGGCTTCAATTCAAGAGCAAGCCAAGCGCTCTCCATGGGAAATAGCCCGGCAAAACCTCGAAATTCCACCCGAATATTTTAAGCCAAGCAGTCAGGATATTGCCGCTTATAATTATAATATCGCACGCTCGCAGGAAATTCCCGGCACACTGCCCAAGACAGCAGGCGCCGGACTCCAGGTACCACTGTCCTCTATTTGGGCGTTCTTCGGACTTACCGAAGATGTCTCACCCGTCATTCGCTATGATGTGGAATATCCTATGAATGTCGAAGTGGTAATTTATAGCCCACAGGCACGGGTGATTGCCGTACTCCTGAAAATGTACCAACCAACCGGTAAATATCAAATTACATGGAATGGACGCGATGAAAAAGGACGCCGAATGCCCACCGGTGACTATGTAGCCGAAGTGCGCTTGGGCGAGGAACGCTTCGTGCGAAAACGGATTCAGATTCCGTAATTGGCTTCCCCTTCATTAAATTCCAACCAAACAGCCTGCGGTCACCCTTGCCGTCCAGTGATTTGAAAGAGTTTAACGCAAAGGCGAAAAGGTCGCAAAGAATTGATTAACAATGGAATACGATTAGCATACACTGTAGCAAATTACATAAAAAACAAATCTCTCTTATTATCGATATCAGCATGAACATCAAACACATATCTCTCGTTTTTGCTCTGCTTCTCGGCGCGCAGACTTCTCTCCTCGCGGGAACCGACGACATTACCCGCGCTATGCGGGACGAACTCCAGCGTTCACTC
>JBPOHH010000090.1:0-2098 GCA_052035765.1 Bacteroidota bacterium | reverse complement strand
ATTTCACCGACGACGCTCACGCTGCCGATACCTTCTTCGAGCAGAAGGCGGATATCATTCGTGAGTTCGGAAATGCTAAGCGGAGTAGTAGTATTCATACCGGCAAAAATACGGCAAATTCACGGGTAATTATACTATTTTTGCGCCAAACTTTCTCATTATCCGGAATTCAATTATGGTAGGACTTGGCTATGATATTCACCGCCTTGCTGATGGTGAATCGCTTGTTTTATGCGGTGTGACGATCCCTTCAACCTTTGGCACCGTGGCGCACAGCGACGGCGACGCGGCGCTCCACGCGCTGACCGATGCACTGCTTGGTGCGGCAGGACTTGGTGATATAGGAGAACATTTCCCCGACACCAATCCGCTCTACAAAAACGCCGACAGCAGGCAATTTGTGGAATACGCCGTGAAATTACTCGCCGAAAACGGACTCAAAATCATCAATATTGACGTGTCAATTGTTCTCGAAAAACCCAAAATCCAGCCCCACAGAGCAGCCATGCGCGAAGCCCTCGCAGCAATGTGCGGTTTACCGCTGAACAGAGTATCCGTCAAAGCCACAACGAACGAAAAAGTGGGTTTTGTAGGACGCGGCGAAGGCGTGGCAGCATTTGCGGTGTGTCAGGTGGAGGAGGTGTAAGTTATTTTATTGCTATTGCTTGCAAAAGTACAGCGCCAGTCACACTGAGCTTGTCGAAGTGTTCAAGTACATGGCGAATTCTTGGTATTGTGCGTGAGCTGATGGAGTAATAATTACGTACGAATCCCTCGAAAAAAACAGATACTATTCAATCAACATCAATCTATGAAAAACCTTATCCTCATAATCGCAACCATCTGCTATTCCCTCCTAACCTCATGCGATGACTGTAATAGTAACTATAATCCTCCAATAGTAGAAATACCAGAGTTTTTTCATCCTGAGTTCAGGATTGCTCTAGGGGATTCCATGCCAACGGATATTGGACTGTATGGGTTTAGCATTCAGTACACCGCAGACATCTACATGAAATACTTTAATCATTACAAAGGATTCCCGGTTGGTACATACGCAAGTTATGATTCGGTTACTAAGTCCTATGTGGTACATCCTCTTTCTTATACGATTTATGCGTATCCTTTGTGCCAATCAAAGCAAAAAGTAATCGGGGTTGATCTCTATTTTCGTACGGCAGTACAAGACGACACCTTATCATCTCTTACCGGTGTTGACAGCGTAATGAAGAATGTGATCTCGCAAATGAATGCTATGTTAGGCAGTCCTGATTCAGTGGTCTGTGATACTTTTTATCCTAACAACCAAATGAATCCATTCCGCGACCAATATATCAGCAAAAAGATATTTTGGAAGAATAAAACTACCGACGTGACCGGTTTTCTTAAATTCAAGAATGAGTCGAACTTGAGTACAGATAGTAAACCGGTACATACATTCCATTCCCAAACATTAGAAATCAGCGTGTTCAGCAGCAAATTCAGAGAAATTTATAACTACAAGGACTGAAGTGTTACATGCCGAATTTCCGAAATCGAGCTTGAGCTGATGGCACGCAGATGCCGCTGATTGATTATGATGAAGATGATTTTTTCTTGGTAATTTTTTGTCGGGTAAACACCACCCGTCACACTGAGCCCCGTCGAAGTGTTCAAATACTTGCCGAATTCCCGGTATCGTACTTGGGCTGATGGCACGCAGATGCCGCGGATTGATTCCACCAATCAGTAAAGCTATTTTTTCACAATATAACTCACCGAAAGTCATGAACTACCACATATATCATGGCAAATACCGAATTCCCTCGGCACGTTTGCAAAATTGGGATTATTCCAATGAAGGTGCATATTTTATTACCATTTGCACCAAAGACAAAGTACATTTATTTGGCGAAATAGAAAACGGTGCAATGATGCTGTCGAAGGTAGGCATTATTGCTGATATATTGTGGTATGAAATAAAATACCACACCCGAAATGTAGAATTAGGCGAATTTGTGGTGATGCCGAATCATATTCACGGCATAGTGTTGTTGAAATCCAATGAACAAAATACCATCAATAATCCCGGTCGTATTGCCCCCGTAGAGACGTTGCA
>JBPOHH010000096.1:0-1926 GCA_052035765.1 Bacteroidota bacterium | reverse complement strand
AATTGTTCGCCCAGCGCGCGGGCTGCGTCGGGATTCTTCGCATAGAGCACAATGCCCGATGTTGCACGGTCGATACGGTGCACGGGAGCGAACCAAGCGCCGGGGAATTCTGCCTGCAAGACGTCGAGCACGGACTCCTCACCACGCGAGAATTCACTCGGATGCACATGGATGCCACTCGGCTTGTGAATCGCAAGAAGGATATCATCTTCAAAGAGAACAGGAAATTTCATAGTTTTTTCGAAAGGTCGGAGGATATGAGTAAATTGCATGCTATGCGCACAGACAGACTATTCAAAAATAACACATACCACTCTCTATGCCTCCATCAGGAATTCAGGAAGAACACACAGCACGCGCCGCAGCAGCCGAAGGAAACACCGGGCAAGCGGCAGAATATTTCCGTCAAGCTGCTGAAAAAGCAGAGCTTACCGGTATAGACAGCGAACGTATCATCCGGCTCTGGCGCGACTGTGCAGAACACTTCTACCTCGATTTTAAATTCTCCGACAGCATTAGTGCCGCGGAAAAAGCACTTGCTTGGGCTACCAAAACCAATCATCAGCGCGAGGAATGCCTTGTTCATTTGCAGATATCACATGTTCTGCAAAATATCGGCGACCTGCGTAACAGTTTGGAAGAAATACAAGTTGCCTATTCCATCGCCGAGAAGCTCGGTGATGAACAATTAACCGTGAAGGTGAAATTACTCTGGGGAAATTATTACCGTCACACCGAAGACGCCGAGCCGGCGATCGCACTCTACAGGGAAGTACTCGCCTATCATGAACGTATGGAGGATAGATTATCGATCGGCGGGACATGCCTCAATCTCGGTACTGTCTATGAAATTAAAGCAGATGCGGAGAATGCAGAGTTCTACTACCGCCGCGCGCTCGGAATTTTCAAAGAATTGAATGAATCAGCATTAGTCATCAAAACGCAGTATTTTCTTGGTGCAATGCTCGAAGGTTCCGGCGTGAATCCAAGCGAAGGCATTGCGATGCTGATGGAAGGTTTAGCCGGCAGCATCGCGCTCTCGCTCACGTATGAAGAATTCGGCATCCGCCTGCAACTCGGTGATATATATGAGCGCAGCGGTGATGATATGCGCGCCGAAGAGGAATTTTTAAAGGCAAAATCACTCGCCCGCGGTGAGTCTTCAACACAAGATATGCGCACGATTCTCCTGCGCCTTGCCGGTATCGAAGAGCGGCGTGGGAATATCGCAAAATCTCTGGAGTATCATAAGCAGATGATGGAGATAATTATTCAATTTGAACGTGAAGCGCAGAAGCGGCGCGCGATTGAACATGAAATTCAGCTCCACCGCCTCGAAGAACGTCGCAAAAATGAACTGTTGGAACGAGAATTACACACCAAAATGCGCCTGAATGAAGCGGCTGCGTTCTATGCCCGCGAACGTGAACACTTCCTCTCCTCTCTCGATAAACGCCTCGATCGTATCGGCGGCATGGTAAGTAAAAAAACGCTGAAAGTAGTCCAAAACCTGCGGTCCGAAATCAATGAAATGGTCACTTCCGGCAAGGATTGGACGGATTTTGAACAGGGTTTTCTTGCCGCCCACAGCGAACTCGAACAGAAACTATTCCATCAATTTCCTACACTTACCGCAACTGAACGGAAAGTGTGTATTCTCCTGAGAGCCGGCCGCTCGACGAAGGAAATAGCACGTTTGCTTCACATATCCCCTGATACTGCCGATACGCATCGTACACGTATTCGGAGGAAATTGGGCTTGCAATCCGGACAGTCGATTGCGTCTGTGTTGGCAGGATTGTAGTCAATTCCAAGCAATTATTGGTCTCTGACAATTTTGTGGTGATGATTTGGTTGGTCGTAGGGGCGAATTCCATTCGCCCTAGTCGTGCTAGGGTTTGGGCGAATGCAATTCGCCCCTACGAC
>JBPOHH010000490.1:0-20432 GCA_052035765.1 Bacteroidota bacterium | reverse complement strand
GAAGTCATTCATCGCTTTGGTGTAGGTTTTTTGAATTTGATAGGGTTGGGTGAGGAGCTCTTCGCCGGACTCTAAGTCCTTGAAATTTGCGTCGAGTCCGAACTTAAAATCACGCTCGCGCGGGTCGAGAATCTGCATGACGACGACTTCATGGTTCTTGTGACGGAAGTGCTTGAGCGCGCTGACAATTGACTCAACATCATCGAAAAAATCACTGAGGATAATGATGAGTCCTCGGCGCGAGATACGTTCAGCAAGGCGGTCGAGCGCTGAGGCCGTGCCGGTAGTATTAGCCGGCGTGGCAGTGGCGAGTGATTTTAAAATTTCTTGAATATACGAGGGCTTCGAGCGGGGCGGAAGGAAGGTGCGGATTTCGGTATCGTAGAGTGCGAGTCCGACTGCATCTTGTTGCTTCATCATAAGATACGAGAGGGCGCCGGCAAGGTAGGACGCGTATTCAAATTTTGAGATATTCCCTTTGGACGCATACGACATCGACGCGCTGGAATCGACGATAATCATCGAACGGAGGTTCGTTTCTTCTTCAAATTGCTTGACATAATAGCGGTCGGTGCGGCCGAGAATCTTCCAATCCATGAAGCGGATATCATCACCCGGGCGGTAGGCGCGGTGCTCGGCAAATTCGACGCTAAACCCACGAAATGGGGAACGGTGGAGTCCGCTAATAAACCCTTCGACGACTAATCGTGCCTTGAGCTCAATGCTTGCAAGCTGAGCAACGACATTGGGTTGGAGATACTGAGAATTGTCCATATTCGTTGAGAATTAATTGTAAAAAAACGTTGCGCCTGCATGACGGATAGTTAGCGCTGCGCTTGTATCGGACGTTTTTTTCGCGGAAGTACCGGCTCGGGCTTGAGCATTTCAATGGTGAATATTTGCGGCGTTTGCTCGGATTTGGCAGCTTGCTCACGTTCACGCTCGATGAATTCCCGTACTGCCGGCTTGATGGAAACTTCTTCGAGTGGCAAGCCGGCTAGCACTCGTGCCACAATTGAGACACGTGATTCGTAGGGTGCGAGCGCATTGACGACGATGATTTTTTGTGTGTTGAGCACGCAATTACCACCGCGAAAGAACCCTTTTTCCTTACGGATAACATAGCCGAATTGCGTCGCAAGTGCAGTTAAATCTTCGAAAATAGCGTTTATTTTCATGGAGTTTTCTTCTTCAGAGGTTGCCAGATGACATACAAAAGCACGGTGAAATGTGCGAGAATTGAGATAAAACCAATGCCATTAAGCTTTGGACTGAAACGCTCCATAAAGATAGCCAGCATATCATTCGTTGCCATAAGCGTTCGATAATCAATACGTTGCGTGAGTTCAATAAGCCTCACGTCGAACCACATCTGATAGAGTTCAATCGGAGATGCGAGGTAAAACAGCACAAACGACATAAACAGCCATCCGTTTACTTTCAGGCGGCCGCGCAGGAGTATCATCAGAACTATTGAAAACACCCATGTTACCGCGTAGCATACTGCCGTATAGAAGCCCGTTATCGCAAAGAAACGAATCGTCGCATTCACCTCACCGGGTGTCAGAAACGGCTTGAGGGTAAGCGTGCCGGGCAAGAACACATCAAAGGCAATGGCGTAGCGCACAATAGACCCGCCGAACCACAGCACAGCGCTCATGGCGACCAGCGATGCGATACATTTCGCACCCGTTGAGAAATCCTTCATGGGATAGATTTAGATATTTCGAGGAAATATATCGGAATTTCCGTGCTGCAAACGAATTTTCCGGTGTGGAATACTTCCTGCAAAAATAGAGATTTATTACGATTCTCGCAACATCGATTATCAACATGCCGGCAAGTACATTTCAGGGTTCTTGGTGCCTCACATCAGCCCCGTCGCCTGCGGTCACCCCGGCCGGATATACCGATTCAAATCAAAGGGTATTTTCATGACGCTGGATTTCGTTATTCCGGCAAAATTGGGTAATTTGTTGCTTCATTTACAGTTCTTCACGGGAAATCTATGGCATGGTTTACACTAGTTATCGCCGGCATACTTGAAGTTGGCTGGGCGATTGGGCTTAAATACAGCGACGGCTTTTCGAAGCCGATACCGTCAATTCTGACGGTTATTGGCATGATTCTCTCGTTTTTCATGCTCAGTATCTCCCTTAAAACATTACCGGTAGGCACTGCATACACGATTTGGACGGGCATAGGTGCTATCGGTACGGCAATTATGGGAATGATTCTTTTTCAAGAGCCGCGCGACACGGCGCGTATTATCTGTATGATGCTGATTGTGGCAGGAATTATCGGATTAAAACTAACATCATAATTATGTTTACAGGACTTATCGAAGAAATTGGGACGGTACAGTCGGTGCAGTCAACGGGCAGCAATCGCCGGATTACCGTCAAGGGAATGCTCGTCATGGATGATATAAAAATTGACGACTCTATTTCAATCAATGGTGCGTGTCAGACTGTAATCAGCCGCACTGAACACACCTTCGACGTCGTTTCGATTGCCGAAACGCTTGAGAAAACGACTCTCCATTCTTTAAAGTCAGGCACAAAAGTCAATCTCGAACGTGCGATGAAGCTCGGCGGGCGAATGGGTGGTCATATAGTGCAGGGGCATGTAGATTGTGTCGGACGAGTTGTTTCGATTGAACTTATGAACGGTAGTTGGAATGTATGGATTGAATTCCCGTCGCATTTTTCAAAGTATGTGGTGCCTGTTGGTTCGATTTGTATTGATGGTGTGAGCTTGACGGTCGCACGTACCGAGGGGAATCGACTTATGGTGGCGGTAATTCCTCATACATTACAGGTAACGATGCTGGGGAGCATCAAAGCGGGCTCACCGGTAAATCTGGAATTTGATATTCTAGGCAAATATGTTGAGAAAATGCTCGGTGGTAAGGGAAGCGCATCGTCCATCCTGCAATCATGGATAACGCAGCCGGATAGCTGATATTAGGTTGGAATTAGCACTGTAATGGCATAATTATTCTTATTCACACCATTGAACGGGTAATTTCCTACCGAGAAATTCCTGCCAAAGACCATTCGCGCCCCAAATAGACTTGCCCCAAATTCAGGACGGAACTGCAGAGTCGCCGTATGAAAGTCTGTGTAATAGAGGACATTTACACCAAACGACACAAACATATTAATCGAATATGAGAGTTTGGGAGCGACAATTAATCTATCCTGTGACGAGATTTCTACGCCGACAACCAGCCCGCCATATCCTTTCATCATATCGGACGACGGCCAGTTCACCCGACGACCAAAGCAATATCCAATATCCAGATAATTATATTCAAAGCCCGAGGCACCAAGGACAATGCCTTGCAAGGGCTTATCGTTTTCGGCTGATTGTGCAGTATTTATACTGTACAGGAAGGCAAGTAGTATCAATATTCGTTTCATCGTGCTTACCACAGAAAGTATCAAAAAAAATCCCTCTTTTGGACGAACCAAAAGAGGGATTTATGTTTGTCATTGCGGGTTATTTTGTGATAACCAATTGTGTTGTTTCGGTGTATGGTCCGGAAACAATTTTGCAGGTATAAGTACCCGATGTCAATTGAAGCGCATCCGTATCATAAGCGATTTGATATTGACCTGAGCGTTGGAATTGATCGACGAGTGTTGCTACTTTTTGACCCATTACGTTGTAGAGCTCAACACTTGTTTGACCATCAAGACCGATAGAATAATCGATTGTTCCGTGTGAAACAACAGGATTTGGCGTTCCGGCTTTGAGGGTATACGTGTTGTCGCTGATATGAACGCGGCGAATTTCTTTGCTACAGTTCAAGTCAACAATGACTTTACCTGGGCGGTTATTCACAATTACATATCCTTTTTTCACAGGGTCGAGAATATCCATATTGCATCCAATGATGGAGTTCAATTCTGTTCCAAGATACGCATTCATTTTGAATCTAAAGAGTGATCCTTCACCACGGAGTGATGCCGGTCCGCTCATAGTCACGGTATAAGTACCTACTTCTCCTTGACGTGATATTGTTGCAGACTCTACAGTCCAGCCACTGGTCAGTGCAGTTGTCAGAACATTTTCCACGCCGGCAACCGGTTCAACCAAGGAAGCTAAATAGTTGATTTTCATTGTAAATTTACCAATGTCTGCTCTGTCTAAGTTTTCGACTTCATCATTCGTGAGGTTAACATCGATATATTCGGTTGTTTCACCGGCTACAATAGAATATTCGCTCAACCAAGCACCATTATTACCTGCACGACCCACTTTAACGAGAGAGACGATTTGGTCAGGTGTTCCGGTGACTGTCGAAGTATAGCTACCAATGCTTGTTACGTATTCGATTGTTGCAATATCTTTTGCTACTTGACCTTGTGCATCAAGCAGCACATTTACCGGGCTATACATTACATCGACGAATAATTTTTCATCTTTCGCAAGCGTTTTGGGAAGTGTAGCACCATCATAACCAACTATTTTCCAATAGAGGCTAGGAGATCCTTGATCTTGAGGTGCTTTAACTTCATTGATAATAACATCAACATCACCAGTATTTTGAATATAGACTCTTCTTTCGATTGGATCATTAGCAGTAAGTGTAGATGTGAGCGTAATATATTGCTCAAGATGACCATCTGTCGTTTTTACTGCAGGTGTGCCTGTTTCAACCACCACCGCAACGAGTTCGGTTGTTGGGTTTTCAGGTGCATCTGTTTCGATATGAAGTGTAGCAGTATACGGTGCTGTACGCGCAGTGTTCTCCGCGGTAAAGATAACTGGAATTGCAATCGTATTATTACCAACTATATTTGATACAGGAGTACCATAAGGATTTTGTGCAAGGAAAGCAGGATCAATTACAAATCGCGCTGCATCAGGACCATCAATAGAGAATCCTTTGATTTTGTTCATGAGGGTCAGCTTCATTGTACCGTTGCTTGTAAGCACAGCATTTTCTGATTTCGTTTCATTGACTTTGAAAGTACCAAAATCGATTTTCGGAGTAAGGGCTACGTGTGGTTGGACACCGATACCTTTGAGTTCTGAAGTTGCTGTCTTTTCGATACCATTGAAGGTACCTTTCATTTCGAGCTGAAGTGTATACGAGCGTTCTGCATCACGTGTACCTGGTACATAAGTCGGCTTGAAGCTGACAGCAAGTGTTCTGTTGTCTTCTCCCGCTGAGAGGCGCGAAGGTACGGTCATTACATCGGCTGTAAAGTAAGGAGCATCTGCACCTACAACCTTAACGGTTACGTTCTCAAGAGAAGCACTTTTTTCTGAGTTTCCGTAGTTTACCGTGAATGGATATTCTGTAACCCCTGCAAAATTATCGAGTACGCGACGTTCATTCCAGTCATAACCGGTAATGAACGGACCTGCATTGATACCTGTTCCGCTCCAGTCTGAATATACTTTAATTTCATCAGTATTGGCAGTAAAGATAGCGCGTGTTTTGTCTTCTACACCGGTAGTAGATCCGGGGTTATACACCACTTGGAATGTGTGTACGGCATCTGCTTTAAGGGTAATCGGGAAGGTAAGGTTTTCCGTACGGAGGAAGTGTACGTGATCTGGCCAAGTAACAGCGGTAAGAGTCACGTCAACGGTACCTACATTTCTGATTTCAACATCTTTGGTACGTTCGGTATTAATCGGTACTTCGCGGAAAGCAGCATCTTGGATAAAGACTTTTGGTTTTTCGGTACGTACTTTCAATTCGCTGATTGGCATTTCAAAGCAGCTAAGAACAGCAATTACTGTATCGATAACAGTCACTGATCGTTGCTCGAGAGCTGTTGCACAGACTTCTACATCTTTACTGCTGCTTGGAGCAATAGTAATTGGGAAACCGGCAGGAGTAATTGTGAATTCCTTTTGGGCAAGCTTAATTCTAAGGCTCATCACAGTTGTCGGTGAAGTCGTGCTTGGGTTTGTCAGGGTAATCATACGGCACAGTTTATCGCCGAGCGGAAGAGTACCAAAATTGATTGATGTAGGAGCGAATGTAAGCTCTTCAGGAGTATATTCATACGTACGTATTAAATACTTACCTGAGCGGCTGACTGCTTTAACGACTGCTTTTGCAGGCTTGGAAGGATCTACAATTTTGAGAGTAAATGTTGTGTTTTTATCTCCGGGCATGAACTCTTTTGGAGTGGAGAAGGTATAATTGTTCGATTCTGCACCCATCATACGTACGTAGAGAAGTCCGGCACAGTCACTGTTGTCAGGTCCGACTTGTACAATACCTTCTACATTACCGCATTTGGGATCACCTGCCATTTTAATTTCATCATCGCATTTAATTGCAAAGTTGATACCGACAGGATAGCCATAGGCATAATTTCCACGGTTCGGGTAAACGAGATCATCCCAGTTGCCGTAAGCATAAGCAGCGAATTTTGCACCTTCGATAAAGTGGTCACCTTCACTTACTTCTTTTGAAGCGTAGCTGAACTCTGTACCTTCATATTTTTTAATTTTAGAGCCAAAAGCTATCTGAAGAGATCTGCCATCGAATTTTATATTATCAATATCTGCAGTTCTGAATGTAATGTTAACATAATTTGCATTTTTCTTAGGAGAGTAGAACTGTGCGTACGATGGCCAAGCATTAACTGGAGTTACATTAAAATACTCACCGGCACCACCTGAAACGTGCCCTAGAGGGCTTTCTCCTTTACGTTCGTAGCTGTGCATCATCCATGCTTTTAGGTATTGACCAACCATCACCGGTTTATTGGAAGAGTAGTATGCTGCATCTTCCATATTAGTCATTTCATAGAACTGACCTGCTTGCAGTGGTGGGCTTTTTTGCATCAGACCACTACCATCCTGACGCATTTGAGAGATAATTGTACCGTTTTCTGCTGAAACAAATCGAATCATATCACCATGGTCATCAGGCCATTTGTGAACAGGTCTATTGGCAACCAAACGAGGCAATGTCATAAATTCAGTACCGGCCATTTCGAGCGGGTACATCATTTCTACTTGTGCTGTACGTGACATTTCAGCACTTAATCCAAAAAACAAATCTTCGTAGCGTGACATCGCACCTTTAGTATGACCTGAAATCACCGCAATCGGCTTGTCAGATGTAACGATTGTTCCTGTTAAATCTGCAAGGGCATTTTGATGATAGGCATCTTTTTGGGCTAATTCGATAAGATAAGTTTCACCGGCTTGGAGGGTTGCAGAGTTGGTCTCTTTATCTGTTTTTGCTTTTACGTGAGATGGATATTTCCATCGAACAGTTGTATTGTCTTTCGTAGCAACAAGTACGATTTGACCCGGCTTGTTGATGTCTGTTTTATCTTGGTATAGACTCAATACTGCATATTTTTTTCCTAACATTTCAGCAGGTAATGCTTTGTAGACAGCACCGGAAGATCTCCAGTTCATAGCTACAGTAACTGAAATCGGATCATTGGCAGTAAGTACTATACCGTACGGTAAAGCTACTTCGCTCTGCTGAGACATAAGATTATCAGGAAGAGGTATGATGGTTGTCTTCCCCGGATTAACAGGATATGACATATTGATACCGTTAAACTTGTTAACCATGGTCACCATGGTCGATACTTTTGATGATACCCATGCTTCGTAAGGCCGCTGACCTGGGAGCACATCATCAGTTTGCATCCGCCAGCAGTGCGGAATCGCAATGTAAAATTCTTGACCATCAGTTACCTCGCCCTGTCCGGAAGCGTCGGAAAAACTATTTCCGGCAAACGACGAGCTGAACGACAACAATACCATAGCAACGGCAAAGACAGCGAGCCGGCCGAGTGCAGTGGTAGCATTAGTAAGGAAATGCCTCATAAGTAAGGTCTCCAAAAAAATGAATAAGGGGGAATATAAAATATAACTATTAATTTTTAAATAACATTACAAGAAAAAAGAGCCAGAATGGGATACCAAGATTCTTCATTCAAAAATACTCACTGCACACTTTTTTACTCATTGGGTTGCAATACTACTAAATATATACACAATAATCAAAGAAATTCTTATGATTTTTGTAGATGTTGTAAAATAAAATGAAAATAATTTAAAATTCAAAGATTTTGAAGCAGTTATACATTCTTTGATTCCTGTAGATTCTGTTCTGCCTGAAGAGTAATATCATCTGCATTTTGCCCGTAGATTTTCATTGTAGATAGATTGTGAGGTGATTTAAGTAATTTTGCACTGATCTTAGTTGAATAGCCGAGGCTCTATTTATCCTTCTCATCTGCATTATTCTATAACGTAGATTATGTCCGTTCACGATACAAATTCTTCCCTTCCTGATTCAGAATCAACCTCTATACTTGAATATATTGACCGACTCACTGAAGATGCATCCCGATTGTATCTGACTATGCACGTCGACAAATTATCGGAAGTAGCCAACCTGTCATACGAGCTTTCTTGCCGTCATTCCTATCCGAAGGGACAGGCACATGCCCTTATCGCCAAGAGCTGGGTTCTCTCCTGCGAGACAAAGTATGATGACTCTCTTGCCTTGCTCAACAGTGCACTCGAAATATTCTTGGACTTAGCTGATGCCATCGGTATTTCTAACGCTATGAAATCTATAGGAAATATTTATTATCATACAGGTAAAATCACAGAAGCTCTTGATGAATTTCTGGGCGGCTATATCACCCTCCTGCTTGCCGGAGAAGAAGAACAGACACTATCATTGCTCAATAATGTCTGTAACTGCTATGACATTCTCGGTGAATATTCTTCAGCTCTCGACTATGCAGACAAATACCTGATACTTGCCCGACGACTTGATGATAAACGCCATATCGCCACAGCTCTCAATCTTCATGGCATACTCTGTTGTAATTTTGATGATTACCCGACAGCTCTCGAACATTATCTTGAGGCTCTATCTATCACTTCTGCACTCAACGATTCGGATATCGAACGGTGGCTTGTCTGTAATATCGGCTTAGTTTATATGCAGTTAAAAAACTTTTCGAGCGGGCTCCATTACTTCATGCAAGGGCTTGTCCTGAGTGAAAAAATTGCAAGTATCCGCCATCAGGGATTCTGCTGCTACAATATCAGCAATGCTTTTCTTGAAATGGAAAATTATTCCCTGGCTCTGAATTATGGCCTTCAATCACTCGCTCTTCATGAAAAAATATCCTATACCATAGGTCAGGCAAATTCCTTGGAAAACCTTGCCCGAATATTCTACAAGCTCAGTGATATTCCCACGGCAATTGAATATGCTCGCAAAAGCTTGCAGCTCCATGAAACGACAGGATTCAAACGTGGTCGTCTCAACATGCTCTTCCTGCTGGCTAAAATTTCAGAAGAACTTCATAATCTTCCGGATGGATATCGCTATGCACTAAGCGCACTCGAGCTCGCACGCGAAATTGGCAATTCTCCACAGGCAGAAGCTCTTAACTCCCTGGCACGTATTACCCTGAAGATGGGCCATAAATCAGAGTCTGCCGGATATACCAAGCAGTATAAAACCGTTACAAAGCTCATTCAGCGAGACACAAAAAACGCTCAAACTGCAAAACGCCTCGCCGAGTCTGAACTCGAAAAGACCAAGAAACAAGCACAGAAACTAACCGCTTCTTCCGCTGCAACTGCGCCACCATTGGCGAGCGAACTCCTGAATAAACCAAGTTCCCTCGGTAATCAAGGATTTATTCTCGCTCCAAGTGTCCGCTCCGAATCGAGTGTTGTATCAACTCATGCCATCTGCGTGACTACGTTTGGACGGTTTTCGGTAACCATTGACGGCCGTGAGCTCTCAGCAGAAGATTGGCAGCGGAAGAAAGCACGCGATATTTTCAAAATCCTGCTCATCAA
Source organism: Bacteroidota bacterium (assembly GCA_052035765.1). Lineage (GTDB taxonomy): Bacteria > Bacteroidota > Ignavibacteria > Kapaibacteriales > UBA961 > JADJXV01. The sequence continues at coordinate 10,598 of JBPOHH010000490.1, read as the reverse complement.
TCACCGCCGCTCTGTAACTATTGATGAACTCATCGATTTTTTATGGCCGGATTCAGCCAGCAAAAATCTCATTCCCACCCTATGGAACTCCGTGTCGTACATTCGTAAAGCACTCGAGCCGGATATCAAGCCCCATACGCCCTCCTCCTATATTAAAATTATGGACAAAGCGTATATGCTCGACTTGGGAACCGATGTATCGATAGACTATTGGGAGTTTAAGAATCTTCTGGCAAAAATCCATAAACAACAGAATGAAGCATCCCGCGTGGAGCTCATCGAGCAAGCAATCGCTCTCTATAAAGGCGATTTTCTCAAAGAAGACGCGTTCGAAGAATGGGCCAGCTATGAACGCGAATCCTTAAAAGAACAGTACTTAGAAACACTTATCTCGCTCGGTAATCATTTGCATGACGCAGGGAAGCTGCCCGAAGCTATTTCTATAGCACGGAAAGCACTTGAAACTGACAGAGTCTACGAAGAAGGATATGAACTTTTGTTTACAGCACTCGCCGAAAACAACCAGGCATCCGAGCTCTCCAAAGCATGGAAAACCTGCCAATCGGCCTATAAAAAAGAACTGGGCACCATGCCACCTAAGTTTCTTGAAAAATTGGTTCATCCATGATTATTACGCTCCCGAATACCGGCAACCGTTCACCGGCGTATATCCTTTTTTTCACTCCAAACTGTCGTAGACTCCCATGACTACTGCCGATATATCCGATAACCTCCGTACCACAATCAATAATCTGAATGAACAGGCAATGGATGCTGTCTCCCGTGGCGAGTATCACTATGCCATTGAGTTGGGAAATTCCGTCATTGAGCTTACTTCCGTCCATCACTACCCACTCGAAAAAGGAAGAGCCTTATGGAATATTGGCTGGGCGTACAGCAGTCTCCTGCGTTTCGATGATGCATTGGCTGCCCTGCGCCAAGCTACCGATATTTTTGAAGAAGAAGGCGATGCCTTCGGAATTTCCCGCGTTCTGCAAGGAGTAGGGAATGTCTATTTTTTAACGGGACGCCTCCTCGACTCCCTCGAAGAATATCTCAATGCATACGCTGTCCTCGAGCTAGCTGGTCTCGAACGACATTCACTCCCCTTACTCGGAAATATCGCGTATACATACAAGCTTCTGGGTGAATATCATTATTCGATAGAATATGCCGAAAAGCAGCGTACCCTCGCCACGCACTTTTCTTTTGACATTCACATCGCTAAAGCTCTCAATAGCTTAGGTAGCTCTTACTTCCATCTTGGCGACTATGCGACATCACTTACTTATTATTCCGAAGGGCTCCGGCACGCAGCCGAAAAAAACGATACTCACGCCAAAAGCTGGATATTAAGTAATATGTCCTCCGTTTATCTTCAGCTTGATAAGTATACCGATGCACTCGACTCTATGATGCACAGTATCGCATTATCGGAGCAAAATAATGATACCCGCCATCTTGCACATTGCTATAATCAAATCTGTTCTATTTATAGAAATATGAGCAATGATTCTCTCGCTCTCGACTATGCCATGCGCTCACTCAGCCTCTATACTACCCTCGCCGATCGCGTCGGAGAAGCTAATGTACTCATGAATATCGCTCGGATTTTTGACAAGAACGGTGAAGTCTCTATCGCTCTCGATTATGCTCAAAAAAGCCATACACTGCACTGCGAATCCTCGACGAAAGAAGGAGAAACAGAATCGCTGCTTCTTATCGCCTCGGCGTATGAAAAATCGCACCACCTGTCCCTTGCCCTCGAAGCAGCTCAGCAAGCGCTGATTATTGCCGAACAAATCAACTCGCATCCTCTTCTGCAATCTGCCCTGCGGCAGCTCCATCGGCTGGCACTCCTGATAGGAAATCCCGAACTCGCTCATGAATATGGCGTAAAACTCGAAATCACAACAACCACTCTGGCAAAAGAAGAGCAACGCATCAATGCCCAAAAGCTGATACTCGAAGCACAGCTTCAAAAAGCACAGTCACAAGCAGAGAAATTACTTACCGTGCCCAACAGCTCACTGCCGGTCGATTTTGTAAAAAAATTCTCCACGCTTAAGAAGCAGGGATTCGTTCTGGCTCAAGGAACAATTACCGAACCACCCTCCGAAAAGCCAAAACGTCACACTGTCTCCATCCGGACATTCGGATGCTTTACCGTGACTATCAACGGCCGCGAACTCGGCAGCGAAGACTGGCAACGCAAAAAAGCACGCGACATCTTCAAAATACTCCTGATCAATCACCGGAAATCCGTCTCCGCTGATGAACTCATCAATACTCTCTGGATGGATGCCACCGGCAGGAATCTTATACCTACCCTCTGGAACTGCGTGACATACATCCGTAAAGCCCTCGAGCCGTCCCTCAAGCCGCGGGAACCATCAAGCTATATCAAGATCTCAGGAAAAAATTACCTGCTCGACTGCGGGGCTGATGCGGATATAGACTTCCTCCAGTTCAAAAATCTCATCGCAAAAGGCAAGAAACACACTCACCCTTCCGAGAGAGTCCGATTCTTTGAGCAAGCAGTGGCTCTCTATCACGGAGATTTTCTCAAAGAAGATGCCTTCGAAGAATGGTCAAGCTATGAGCGCGAATCGATGAAAGAAAACTACTTGCATGCTATGATCGAAATTGGTAATTTTCATGCCGATAACGGCAATATGCTCGATGCTGTAGCATACGCACGGAAAGCGTTGGAAGCCGATAGAGTGTATGAAGAGGGCTATGAACTGCTCTTTTCAATCTTGGCTGACAACAATCATACAACTGAGCTTTCCAAGGCTTGGAAAGCATGCCGGATCTCGTATCAAAAAGAGCTTGGTACCCAACCTCCAAGATTTCTGGAGAAAATTATTCTCAATAATCGGTCTATTCCTAAATAAATCAGCCCAATACTTCCAACAATGACGCCTTCCCCATCGCAGACACTATCGGTTCATTCAGAAATTGACCACCTTAATGCTACTGCTGCCTCGGCATTTAAGGAAGGGAAAATTGACGTTGCAAACAGTCTGTGCGAAGATTCCATCACTCGTTCAATTGCTGCCAACTACCCGGGTGGGAAAGGAGATGCTCTCATCGTCAAAGGTAAAGTGCTCTACCGGACTCTACACCTCGATGACGCATTCGCCGTGTTTCAGGAAGTACTCGATATTTTTCAAGAAGTCGGCGATGCACGAAAAATTGCAATCGCACTCCAAGGATTGGGGTCGTTCTACTATTCACGCGGCAAACTAGTAGAAGCATTGGAAGAATTTCTCAATGCGTACTCTATTCTCGAACTTGCTGATCTTGAATCCGAGACCTTGCCTGTATTAGGTAACATTGTCATTATTTACCATACCATGGGAGAATATGCTCAGGCGATCTATTACTCAGAGCGGCAACTGGCCTTTGCAAGAAAATTCTCGTTTGAAAATCATACTGCTAAAGCACTCAGTAATTTAGGTGAATTATATTTCCGTATGTCCGACTTTACGACCTCACTTCGGTACTCAAACGAAGGCCTGTCAATAGCAGAGAAATGCGGTGACCAAATGGCTGCAAGCAGCATTCTGGCAAATATCAGCTCCGTCTACTTCCATCTCGGGAATTATACCGGCGCTCTCGACTATACCATGCGAAGCATTGCACAAGCCGAGCAGATAGGCATGAAACGCCTTCTGCCCTCCCTCTTTAACTATGCATGTTGCATTTACGGCAAAATGAATAATGACTCTCTTGCCCTCAGCTATGCCATGCGCGCTCTGGAAATTTCCGCTTCGTATGCTGACCCCGTCGGTGAGGCTTCCACTCTCCATAATATCGCCTGTATTTTTGAGCAAAATTCCGACCACGTGACAGCACTCGAATATGCTCATAAGAGCTATGATCTGTTTTGTTCATCCTCGGTGAAAGACGGCACAGCCGAAACACTGCTCCTGATGGCACGATGCAACGAAAAGCTCGGCGATCATACTAAAGCCCTGACCTATTCCCGTCAGGCCATGTCATTGGCAGAAGAAATCGACTCCTACTCGCTGATCCAGTCCTCACTCCGGCAGCTCCAATCCTGCGCTACCCATACCGGTGACACACAATCTGCCACACAGTACGCCCGACGACTTTCGGATACTTCCAAAATCATTGCCAAAGTCGAACAGCGGAAAAATGCCGAAAAAATTCTTCTTGAAACGCAAATCCAAAAAACACGCCAGCAAGCAGAACTGCTCCTGAATTCGGCCAAAACTTCGCTCACCGGAGACTTCCTTACCAAAACCCGCTCACTCAAGCAGCAGGGGTTCGTCCTGACCACTGTCACTCCGCCGGAAACCGTCAGGAAGCCGAAAACCACACCGGGGATTCGTATTACAACGTTTGGACATTTTTCGGTTCTAATTGAAAATCGTGAACTTACAAGTGACGACTGGCAGCGCAAAAAAGCCCGGGATATTTTTAAAATTCTGCTCATGAATCACCGCAAATCTGTCTCAGCCGACGAGCTGATCGATATTCTCTGGCTCGATGCTGCCGGCAAAAATCTTATCCCCACATTGTGGAATTGTGTCTCGTATATCCGCAAGGCACTTGAGCCGGCCATCAAGCCGCGTCAGCCATCAGCGTATATTAAGATTGTCGGTAAAAATTATATGCTCGACCTTGGGGCAAATGCAGAAATAGACTTCCTGACCTTCCGCGATCTCGTCAGCAAAGCTCCCAAGCTATCAACTCCCGAAGCTCAAATCCACATGTACGAGCAGGCAATCGCCCTCTACAGAGGCGACTTTCTGAAAGAAGACTCGCTCGAGGATTGGTCAAGTTTTGAACGTGAATTACTCAAAGATCTTTATATCAATGCCCTTACCACCGTCGGCAAGTATTATTTATCTCAGAATAATACCGCACAGTCAATCATTCATGCCCGCAAAATCCTCGACGTCGATCGCGTGCAGGACGACGGCTACGAATTACTCTTTAAATCCCTCATCGCTTCCGGAAACATTTCAGAATTAAACAAGTCGTGGGTGATATGTCAGGCAGCGTATCGGAGAGAATTCCTTGCCCATCCGCCCAAACATTTGGCAGCGCTCGTCGGCACATTGTGAAGTATTCGCCTACTCATAAAAAAACCTCTTCCCGGGTTCATTCGGGAAGAGGTTTTTTTTTGTATATCCGCGACCGATTATTTTTGAATAATCAATGGCTTTACATCCATAAACTGCCCGGACTCAAGGCGATACGAATATGCGCCTGATGGCAGACCGAGTGTTTGTACGTCAAAGCTCACTTCATACGAACCCGGCTGCTGGACTTGATTGACAAGTGTCGCGACGCGCTCGCCGGTAGTATTGTACAGAGCAAGGACGGTTCGAGCGGCGAGCCCGATAGAATATTCGATCGTCGCTGTACCTGTGGCAGGATTAGGACTCATCGCGCTGAGTGTGTAGGTCGAGCCGGTACCAACGACTGCACGTATCTGCGAAGCGCAGCTCGGGTCAATAGTCAGCAATCCGGGGAGATTATCGACAAACACATACGGCCGGGCTATCGGCTGCATCTCGCAGGGGATAGGCATCGTTTTGTCCACACTCAGGTAGGTAAAGAAATCAAACGAGAAGAGCGTGCCCGAGCCGCGTAATCCCGGCTTGGTGGCATCTTCCTGCACAATATCGACATAGAATTCACCCTTGTTCGGCGTTGGCTCGGCTGAAAGCACTCTCCAGCCATCAGTCAGCGTACCTTTGGTAATAATATTCTCAGCACCAAGCTTAGGAGCAACCATGAGAGGATTATAGCGTACAAATGCTTTGAATTCACGCACATCGGCTACATCCATATTTGCATCCTTGAGTTCAAAATTCACGGTAATATTCTCAGCAGGCAAGGCATGATATTCACCAATTTTCACCAATGAATGAATCACTTCACCGACACCTATCAGCTTGGAAACAGCCATCGAATTCGGCGTCTGCGGAGCTGCCCACTTGACGGTATAATCAATCCGTGCATCGAAAGGACGCTCTTGGGTCGGACCAAAGCGCACATCTATTGGCATACTTTGTCCCGGTCCCAAGTCAAACGGCGGCTGAGGAGAGAGAATAAGGAAATTATTGGCATCGTTGCCTGCAACCTGCATATCGATGACAGTACCGGTAATAGTCGCACTCGTATTGGTAATCATCACCTGACCATCTTTGGTAAGAGTAATAAATTGATTCTTAAAATCATGATCGGTAGCTTCGACACTGACCGGGAAGCTCGTTTGGAAGCCCTCACCGAGAAGAATCGTTTTCGGCTGTTCAGGTGCATCACTTTCGACAATCAATTCAGCCATAAAGTCTGTGCGTGGTTGGTTCGGCGTGAAGGTAATCGGAACATCAATCGAGCTTCCCGTCGGCACAACAATAGGATATGGATGCTGCACAAAGAACCCCGGATCTATCACAAACGCGGCTGCATCATTGCCGGCGACACGGATACCGGTAATAGTGCCGGTGAGGGATAATTTCATCGAACCGGTGCTTTTTACCCAACTGTTGTCGGACTTCGAAGAATTCACTGCCAAGGTCCCAAAGCGAAGTGTATCAAGTACTTCGATATGCGGCTGCACGCCCACACCGTTTAGCTTCGCCGTCGCGGACTTGCCGCTGCCGCTGAGAGTAAGCGTTACTTCATACGGACGCTCACCTGCGCGGCTGCCAATGACCCATTCCGGCTTGAAGAAGACCTTCATCTGACGCATCGGATCACCCTTGGAGAGTGCTCTCGGCACTTCATTGACGGGCACGGTAAAGTACTGTCCGTCAGCGCCGGATACCGTCAACTGCACATCCGTCAGTTGGGTATTACCGGTATTTCCGTATTCGATGGTAGCTTCGTAGCCGTCGGTTTTTGTTGTAATATCCACAAAATTATCAAGTACGCGGCGTTCTTTCCAGTCAAATCCCGTGATGACCGGACCTGCCTCGATACCGGTACCTGTCCAGTCGGAGTAAATTTTGATAATATCAGTATTGACCGTAAATGTAGCGCGGGTCGAATGCTGAATATTGATTTCGGCCAGTGGGTTATAGACCACCTGGAAGGTATAGGTCTCACCTGCCTTGAGGGTAATCGGGAAGTTCAGATTCTCGGTGCGGAGGAAGTGCTGCTTATCCGACCAATTATCGATTGCCGTCAGGACGACATCTACTTTATCGGATACATTCTTGATATCGACATTGAGCTTGCGTTCGGTATTAACCGGTACTTCACCAAAATTCACATCGGTAATAAATACTTTCGGCTTTTCACTACGCACGCGGAGCTCTGCAATCGGCTGATCGTAGCAGGAGAGTTCGGCAAGGACGGAGTCGATAACCGTGGTTTCTTTTTGCTCGAATGCCGATGCACAGACTTCGACGGATGCAGATGATTTCGGGTCGATAGTAATCGGGAAATTGCCCGGCTTGATAAAGAATTCTTTTTGAGCGAGTTTAATGCGTAATGACTTGACGGTCACCGGTACAGAACCTGGATTGGTCAGAGTAATAGAGCGGCACAGCGTATCACCGGCAGCAATGGTACCGAAATTAATCAGTGTAGGCGTCGCGGTAAGCTGTTCTGGTATATAATTATACGTTTTGGTAATCGAACGACCGGAGCGGGAGAGAATCTTCACTACACCGATAGCCGGCTGACGTGGATCAATCACCGTAAGAGTATAGGGAGCTACTTTCGCACCCGAGACAAAGCTGTCATCAAGGCGGAAGGTATAGTTTTTGGATTGGTCATCTACCAAGCGCACACTGAATATCTGTGCGCATTCGGAGGTATCGGGAAGTGCCGTGGCGAGTCCTTTGACATTGCCGCAGACCATGTTGTCCACCACAATAAGAGTGTCCGGACATTTCGTCGCGAAGTTCATACCCGTCGGATAGCCATAAGCAAATCCGTCCTTGGTATAGTCATAATTTCCATAAGCATAGCATGCGAATTTTGCGCCGTTGGACCCTTCGACCGTATTATCGCCGGCAGGAATCTGCTTGACGGCATAGCTGTAATTGGTGCCTGCAATTTGCTTGATCGACGAACCGAAGAACGACCGGAAGCTCCTTCCGTTGAAGACCAAGTTTGGTTCATCAGCGCTGGCAAAGGTCACATAACAGAAATTGTCAAGATTATCGGCAGATTTGAAGGTCGTATAGCTTGTCCAATGGTCGATCGGAGCGAGGACAAGCATCATTCCGCAGCCGTTTCGCGAAGGATTGAGAGGATTCTCGCCTTTTGCGCCGCCGACGACCTGATTCCGCCATGCTTTGCCGTATTGACCGACGAGTACCGGCTTGTTGCTTCGATAATGTGCCGCCGCCTCTTGATTAACGATATCATGGTATTCGCCTTTGTCGAGTACCTTTCCTATCGGGAATGCACCTGTTCCATCCTGCCGCATTTGATAGAGTTGTGTGTTTTTTTCGGTAGCGACGAAGCGAATCAAATCTCCATAATCATCAGGATCCACCCCACGGGTGCGGCTGATGTATTTAATTGGAGCGGAGATATATTCCGTGCCCAAGAGCTCGACCGGCCACATCATATCAATAATCATATTGCGCATGAAGTTCGCCGGGCGCCCAAGCATCGTTGCATTATACCGCGGGAATGCTCCTTTGGTATGACCGGATATTACGCCAATTGGCTCGCTCGCCTCAATATACGTCCCAGACAAATCACCACCGGTAAATGTCCACTCGCTATTTTGCTGTGCCTGAATTAAATAGGTCTCGCCTTTTTGGAGGGTAACTTCGGCTGTTTTTCCGGCCGGTGTGCCACGTTCGGTAGGAACAGAAGGGGTGTATTTTACTTTTGTTTCATCTTTTGTCGCCACGATGAGGATCTGTGAAGGACGGATAACGTCTGTTTTATCCTGATAAAGATTGAGTGTGTAATATCTCTTGCCGAGCCAATCGACCGGAATCACACGATATGCTTCGCCCGACCAGCGGTAGCTGATGAAGACCGTCAGAGCGACCGGTGCATCGGCCTTGAGGTGTACGCCAAACGGCTTCGAAACTTCGCTCTGCAAATTCATCAAAGCATCGGTCAGAGGAATGACCTTGACCTTGCCGCCGGTGATCGCATAGCTCTGATTGATGCCAAGAGCTTTGTTAGTAATCGTGACCCTCGTGTCCACTTTTGAAGACACCCACAATTGTACCGGAGAAATACCGCGCATCGCCTCACCGGTCTCTTTCCAGCAATGCGGAATACCAAAGTCATATTCCAGACCTTCGGTAATTTCACCTTGGTCGATATCCTGAGCGTGTAGTCCAATCGCTCCGGCAAAACTGCCGAGCAGAACAGCAAAGAACAGCCATAGAAAACGGCTGCGAATATGTGTAGAAAGCATTCTCATCTTCTACTCCTTTGAAAATTGATAAAAGAAATTATAATATACCTGTTTACTTACTGCAATATTATACATTTAATCGATTGAAAGCAAGAAAATAATCATCGTACTTCCACACACTGCGCGGCAACCTTATTTTCACTGCAAAATAATCGATTTTTTTTTAGGAATCAGCGCTAACTAATTATCATAATTATACTAACATTTATTCGCCCATTACCATCAAATGCCGTCGTGTCATTCCATCGGAAATCTCACAGAAATACACTCCTTTCGGACAATTCTCCACCCTAAACGTATTCATTCCCCGGGAAATTCCCTCATAAATCCGTTCCCCAATCAGCGAGGTCAGACGCACCTGCACATCAGTTTTTCCGATATAATCGTGAGGAAATGTAATCGTGAGTATTCCTGCGCGTACTTGAGCATTCCACTCTGTAGCTGGCTTCGAGGGAACATAATCCTCGACTCCGCTCGGGGCATCCATGACAAAAAATCCTGCCTCCGACGCCATGAACAGCCGTTCCGTTTCCGGCGTATTGCCTACGAATTTCATCATCCATGCATTTCGATGAATTGTATCAATCCAGTCGATGCGATGATCTATTCTCAGCCAGCTGCTCCCGCTATTCTGCGAACGCTGCACAATGCCCTGACCCGGAACACGCTGAGGAGCGCCAAAATCATCGGTATAGCCACCGACAAATACCTCATCCTCCGCACCAAACGTCCGCACGGCAAGTGACCACAAGCTCGTATCGGCAAAGCCAATCAGCCGCCAGGTATCACCACCGTCCTCGGTCTTGAAGAGACCGCCGCTCGGACGGAGAAGATAATAAAAATACGAGGCAACAGCGTAACCAACCAATGGGTTACGCTTACTAAACACAATGCGCGGTATCTCCGCATCATCGCCTGAATTGGTAATGACCTTCGCTACCTGCCGCCAAGTCCTGCCTGCATCGGTCGATTTTTGAATACTACCGCCGGTACACCCGGCAAACATCGTCGTACTGTTCGGAAGCATCGTAATCGTACACAATGCAGGTACATTAAGCGTAGAAATCGAGTCCCAGCTTGCACCTCTATTCACGCTCCGATAGATAATCGTCGAGCGCAAATCCCCGGCATAAATAATATCCGAATTATTCACATCGGCTATAATTGTCTCGCCGGGAAGGGTGAGCGGGCTCAGCTCTTCTAGAACTATATCCCA
>JBPOHH010000306.1:0-19216 GCA_052035765.1 Bacteroidota bacterium | reverse complement strand
TAATTATACCATTTTTCAGAACACAACGAATTTGGGGGAATTCTATGTTTTTGATTGATACGGTTTTGGTGGATGAAGCACTTGCTACCAAACAGTTTAGTTGCGATTTACATAAATGCAAAGGCGCTTGTTGCACCGTCCCCGGTGGCGATGGCGCACCGCTATTGGATGAAGAAGTAGAGCTCGTTCGTGCCGCTGTAAAGGTGGCCACGCCCTACTTATCCAAGCGTTCGCTCGAGGAAATCGCGCGAAAGGGTCCTGTGTCGGGTTCGGCAGGAGACTACTCCACCACCTGCATCCAAGGCCGCGATTGCGTCTTCGTTTTTTACGAAAGCGGCGTCGCCAAATGCGCGATTGAAAAAGCATATTTCGCCGGTGAATACGACTTCCGCAAGCCGATTTCCTGCCATTTGTTCCCGATTCGCTTGGGGAGCTTTGGCGGTGATTACCTGTCCTACCAGCCATTTTCTACTTGTGACCCTGCTCTTGAAAAAGGCAAACGTGAGAAGACGTATGCTGTTGAGATGCTGCGCGAACCCCTCATTCGCCTCTATGGAGAGACGTGGTATAATTCCCTCATTAGCCATATTTCGACACTCAATCCGAAGATTAAACCTGCCGAGGTGACGCCATGAAATTGTCACTCTCGTTGCAGACATCACTGCTGCAAACCCTTACTCCGCAACAAATTCAATACCTGAAGCTCTTGCAGCTTCCGGTGCTCCAGCTCGAACAGCATATCCGTCAGGAAATCGAAGAGAATCCCATGCTCGAAGAATTGGAAGATGAACTTCCGACGATCGAAGATGATGATTTTGAAGTTCTCGAGCCGATGACCGAAGAACCATTGAGCCGAATGACGTATGACGAGGACCGTGGCGGTGGCGGTGGCGGGGATGATGACGGCGGCTATGACGATTATTCCGCAGCCGGACCGGACGATCAATTCGACGAAAACCATCATGATCCGTTTGAATTTTATGAAATGGCATGGAATGAGTCCGCACCATCCGACAATCCGCGGAATAATGACGAAGACGACGGTGACTTTTTTCAGGTAAAAGATGTACCGACCTTTGTCGATGACCTGATGTCGCAACTGCGTTTTCTGGATCTCAACCGCGAGGAAATGCTGATCGGTGAATACCTTATCGGGAATATCGATGCCGACGGGTATCTCCGGCGTGACCTTGAGGAAATTACGGGTGAAGTGAATGATGCGATTGGCGAACACAATCTCAAAACCCGCAAAATAGCCATGCAGCAGGAGCGGGCAGCGCTCGCAGCTGCATTGGAGGAATCGACCGCCGGCAGCACGCTCGGCATGAATCCTGCCTTGCAGTATGCTCAATCGGCATCAGCGGTCTCTGCGCAGACGGCGCAGACGGCAAAAAACGGCGGCATAGCTCTACCGGCTACTGACCTTATTTATTATGACCTTATTACCTATGAGCAGGCAGAAAAAGTACTCAAGGAAGTACAGAAGTTAGAGCCGCCGGGAATAGGATCACGCACCGTACAGGAATGCCTGATGACGCAGCTTAAAGCCGTTCATCAGCCGACAGTGACCCAAAAGCTTGCCCTCGCCGTGTTGCGGGACTGCTATGATGCGTTCGCGATGAAGCATTATAACAGTATCATGAAATCCCTTGAAATTTCAGAAGATGAACTTAAAGATGCTATTGACGTGATTCGTCGATTAAATCCCAAGCCGGGCGGCGGGTCGGCGACGAATTCGACCCAAAGTGTGATTCCGGACTTCATGGTCGAGTACGATGAAGAAAAAGACGATATTATTATTAATGTCAATGACAGCCGCATACCCTCCCTCGGCGTGAATGTGATGTACGAAAAGCTCAAAAAAGAAGCACGGTATAAGAAATTCAACAAAGAAACGAGTCAGTGGCTACGGAAAAAATACGACGATGCGAAATTTTTACTGCAAGCAATTCGGCAGCGGAAAGTGACGATGCTCAAGGTTATGACCGGTATTGCAGGACTACAGCGTGAATTCTTTAAATACGGCGAGAATGCAATTAAGCCGTTAATTTATAAAGATGTAGCCGAGGATACAGGACTCGATGTATCGACAATTTGCCGGATAGTGAACGGAAAATTTGTCCAAACCGGCTACGGCACGTTCGAGCTCCGCTTCTTCTTCAGCGAGTCTCTCCCGAATGACGACGGCGAAGAAGTATCAACGCGGATAGTCAAGCAGCGGATCAAGGAAATGGTCGATAAAGAGCCGAAAGGTAAGCCGCACAGCGATGAGAAATTAACGAAAGAACTCAAGAAAATCGGACTCAATGTAGCCCGGCGAACGGTCGCAAAATATCGTGAACAAATGAGAATACCGGTCGCAAGGTTGAGAAAAGAATTGTAAAAACACCTCGGGGCGAATCGCTTTCCCCAGGTAAGCGCTTGTTGGGCGGGTGACGATCTCGATACTCTGTTCTGATAATTATTCATATTCTCATATTATTCAAGCAATTACTGCATATACTGTATTATGAAATCCCTGCCGGAAATTCTCGCACGTTCTGAAAAAACGCTTCGTCCGCTGATGGTTGGTCTGCCGCCGCGAATAGCTGTCGGGTTCTTCTCGGCCGGTCGCAAACGCTTTATCGAAAACCTCGGTCGGAGTATTCCTTCGAAATTGATGACACCTCCCGAGTCACTTGCCCGTACTCTATGGGGAATACGCTTCCGGTCTCCGATGTTTAATGCTGCCGGGATGTTCAAAAACGGTGACGGCTATGCACTTGTCGCTCGGCAGGGAGCGGGAGCATATCTTGCCGGCACGACGACGGGTTCGCCACGGGTAGGGAATACCAAGCATGGAGTATTCCAACCTTTTGCGCCTTATCCGCACTCTCAGGCGGCGTCAAATTGGCTGGGTCTCCCGAATGTAGGGCATGCGACGGTGGCAGAACGTTTGGCGGACTTGGATAGGATAGATGGATGTCCAATCGGAGCGAGTGTAAGTGCCTCACCGCAGGAGGCGGAGAAAGTAGCGCTGGTAGAGCTCACCGACGGTATGTGGCTCTATGAAAAAGCAGGTGTTGACTTTATCGAACTCAACGAAAGCTGTCCGAATGTGCCCGGTCATGCCGGGAGCGCGAGTACGGTGATGCTTGATGAGAATTTAATTCGCCGGTGTGAACATGTCTTTCATACATTTCTGACGAAGCGTCCGCGGCGCTTGCCGGTGATTGTCAAATTTTCGAATGATACGCATCCGGCGCTCGTACCGCTACTGATTGACCTGCTGACGACGCTTGGATTCGACGGGGTGAATTTTGGAAATACATCGACAGCATATCAGGCGCATGGCGAAAAGATTGTCGCATCCGAGAAAAAACTCTATCAGTATTTCACCAAGAATTTCGGAGGCGGGCTCAGTGGTAAGATACTGAAAAATTCGTCCCTTGCGTTGTGTACTCTTGCGTGTGAAAATCTGGCGGGCAGGGCTTGTAAAGATGAGTTTCACGTGATTCGCACCGGCGGAATAGATTCGCCCTCGGATATCGTCGCCTCCGAGCAGGCGGGAATTGCGCTGAATCAATGGTACACCGGATACTTTGAGAATTTCGCGCATTACGGCAACCGCGTCTATGAGGTGATGTATGAAGCAGTCCTTGCCGAGCTTCATGCTTCGGCAGAATAAGTCACGATACTTTTGCCGATGAATTTTTGATGGTCAGATACACTACCCACATTGCTGCCACGCTGAACGATAAAAATCCCGTAAGTATTAGCATAATAGAGCGCTTCGGCGAAGACCTGTGCTTCGGCTGTGTCGCTTTGTCGAGCACCTGTATCACCGGCACATCCCGCGCTTCCTGAATTGCTTCCTGCATCCGTTGAGACTCCAAGTAGGCATTGATTTGTTCGGCTATTTTCATATCCCGCATGAGATTGAGATATCTCCGTGCTAAGACGGGTACTTTCTGAAGGGGAATTGAAAACTTGTCCGTACTGGTGAGTCCGCCGGATTGTACACGATTGTACTGCGCCTGGAGTTCACTTACTTTCTGACGGTATGCCTCGACCATAGGAGAAGAGGATTGATATTCCTGCTGCACGGCGGAGAGCTCGATTTGGGCTTTGGCGAGTTCAGAACCGAGACCAACGGCACTTGAGACGATGGCTTTGGTCTGATCATCGATGGTAAAAACTTTGTTTACCGTTTGAAATTGTTCGAATTCCGACTGAAGTGAGTCGAGCTTCTGTTTGTTGGAAACGAGTATCCGTTCGATAAACTCACGGGTTTTGCGAGCGGTAGAGACATTTTTATCGCGGAGCATTTGGTCGAGGCAGGTGGTCGATGCATTGGCTATATCTTTTGCAAGTGTGGCGGTGAGTATGAGGTCGTCACCGGATGCGAAGTATTTTGTCGAAGCCGAACATTCAATAAACGTGACGCCGCTGCGGAGTTTATTATCCACAAAGATTGAACCTTTGATAATGTCAATGATAGTTGAAGTATCAACTCCTTGAAAAAAAGTATGCTGAGGTAGCTGTAACTGGTGCATGATACGTTCGCAGAGAGCAGTACTTTGGATGACATCAGCCGAAAGGGCGGAGGTTTTGGAATCCATCCCGCCGAGTGAGATACCGGGAGCAGCGCTTTGGAGCAATGCGGCGAGACCGCCACCGCTGCTTCGCTGTTCGGGTGGCATCAATGACGTAACGGCAGTATAGGTCTGCGGCATGATAGCGCTATAGACTCCGACGATAACTTCTGCAGCCAGTACAATCGATACGATAGTCCATTTTCGCCGACGGAATACAGTAAGGAACTGGTGGAATGTGACGGTTTGAGAGGGCGATTGTTCTTCATTCATCTGGATGTCCATTCTATAAAAGTCAAAATACGATGATACTATTTAGAGAGGGTAAATATCACACCTACCACGGTGACAATCTGAGCAGTGATGGTGAGTGTGGCTGTGAGGATATCCATAAATTTTGTTTTGGACTCGGGCTCCTCGGGCACAAGGAGATGATCTCCTGGCTCAATTCTGGCTTTCGAGTCAGACGCTAAATACCGCTCTCCTTTTTGCTTGACAAGCATTGCCTCAGACTTGTCCGCGCGATTTGAATAGCCGCCTGCTATGTCGATGTAATCCTCGTAGCTGAAAGCAGGATTATAGAGCACCCTTCCCGGTGCTGCTACGCGACCGGTGATATTGACGAAGTTGTTTTTTGTCGGTATATAGATAGAATCTAAGTCTTTAAGATAAATCTGTTTGGTAGTTTTGTCGTCGAGCTTGGTGAAATCAAAAATAATTTTACCCGGCACTTCCCGCTGTCTTTCGCGGAAATATGCTTTTTCACTTTCGCTCATCGACGCAATCGGTACACCAAGTAGGCGCGCATGCTCGACATCTACTTCATCGCGTGTGTCTTTTCGGCGGATGAGCACACTATTCTCAAGGGAGGCCATGTCGGTAAATCCACCTGCTCTCTGAATTACATCCGCTACCGTTGTTCCCGTAGGATTAATACCATATCTCCCGGCAAACTTTACCTCGCCCTTGATGGCAACCGTAGACGTTGCGTGATAGGACAAACGCTCCCGTATGAAAATTCTGTCACCTGCCAGGAGCTCTATGTCGTTGGGAAGTGAACGATCTCCACGGAATAATCTGCTACCCCACGAACTTGCATCAATGAAGATTTGCTCGGTCTCGGAATCGTTGTTCTTGAAGCGAATAATTTCCACGGAATCTGAAACGGCTGATGAGGTAAAGCCCTGAGCAAATCGAATAATCGTCGAAAGATTGTCGCCCGGAGTGTATTCAAATGTCGCCGGTGCGCCTACTGCTCCGCTGATATCGATGACTTTATCTTCCGGATAGGGAGGCACCGTCACTACATCACCACCCTGCATCGTAGGATTACCGGCTTTTTCACCAAGGAGATAAAACCTCGTCAAATCAGCAATAATCGGTTCAGCAAGACCCTCTCGCTTTATAATAATATTCCTCTGCGCAGCATTAAACAGCAGGCGTCCTGCCCGTTCGATGACTTCCGAGAGGCGGTCAGCCGGGCTCGCAGGGATGTAGCCCGGTGTACGTACATTGCCGGTGACCATGACTTTAAAGGTGCGGATTTTCTTGAGAGATAACGAAACACTTTGAGTTTTATATACTTTTGCTACTTTTTCGGTCACAAGCTGTTCGGTCTCGGCAAGCGTTTTTCCTTTCACCACTATCACCCCGATCGTCGGAATCACCAGCCGCGCTTCGGGAGAAATCATCAGGTCATATAATTTTGGCTCAAGCGAACCTACAAATACACTCACCATATCGCCCGGTCCCAAAAGGTAGGTCGTAGGATCAATGGCATTCTCCATTAATCCGACATTGTCCTTGGCCAGCTCGGCCGACATTTTTACACCAACGGTATCATATTCGCCGGGTCTTGCTGACGGCGGCTTCGGTAATTTTAGAGTGGACTGCTGAGCGTCGGTGGAAGAAAAACAGAGAAGAACGAGACTGAAAAACAGGAAGGAAAGGGCTGTAGAACGCATCAAAAAAACAGGGGAAATAAAGCGAAAGACCATGATTTGAATGGATTAAGATGAGCGAAATACCGGGAATGTCAATGAACAACCATACCCTGTACCGGCACAGGGATATATGCCGGATGTACATTAGACTTGCAGATGGTCAAAATTGTTCGATTTCGTTATCCTAATTGAGGGAGAATTCTACGAATTGGTCGCAAAAATAACAAAATATATTCGTTTTATGTGGAATTTCATGGATAATTGAGCCGCCTTCCTATAGGTTTTCGTAATTTTGAGCTTATTATAATCGTCGCTCATGCACTATCATATTCATTCCACATCCAACAATCAATGCAATCTCAAGACTCTTTGCCGAATTCTCCTTTTTCCGCACTCACATTGCTTGCCGTTGATGCCGCACAGACAGCAGGCGCACTCCTCCGCTCGGGGTTTGGCTCGACGTTCAACATCTCCTCCAAGGCCGAACGCCATGACCTTGTTACTGATTATGATTACCGCTCCGAACAGACAATAATTTCAATGATTAAAGCACAATTTCCGCATCACCGTTTTCTCGCCGAAGAGAGCGGTGCGACGCAGGATAGCAGCGCCGAATCCAACGTTCGATGGATCATCGACCCACTCGACGGTACCGTTAATTTTGCGCATGCCGTGCCCATTTTCTCAGTCAGTATCGCAGCTGAAGTAGACGGTGAACTCTTCTGCGGGGTAATTTATCAGCCGATGCTCGACGAACTCTTCGTCGCCGAAAAAGGCAAAGGCGCCCGGCTCAACGGCACAAAACTGCATGTCTCGAAGACTACGGCACTCACCGATAGTTTCCTCGTCACAGGATTCCCGTATATCGTCGCAGAAAATCCCTCCAATTGTATCGATCATTTTAGTCGATTTTTACAATTGGGAATTCCTATCCGACGCCTCGGCTCGGCTGCGCTTGACCTGGCGTATACGGCAGCCGGACGCTTTGATGCGTTCTGGGAAGTCTCCCTCAGCCCATGGGATGTTGCCGCCGGGGTCTTGCTCGTCCGTGAAGCTGGAGGAAAGGTATGTGATTATTCCGGAAGGAATTATGTAGTTGGTAATGGTTCGATTGTCGCATCAAACGGACTCTTTGAACACGAAATCCTGGAAGTACTCCAATGAAATTTGACGTGCATTATATGTCCGGCGCCGGTAATCTCTTCAGCGTTCTTGACGGGCGAAAACTCACCGTTTCGAATGAGGAATGGATGGGCTATGCGCCGATTCTCTGCGGTCAGGACGGCACCCATTTCCGCACCGAGGGACTCATTATTCTCAACGAAGGCGCCGAAATACTCGACTTCGAAGCCGAATTTTTCAATCCGGACGGTTCACATGGAGCTATGTGCGGCAATGGAGGACGCTGCGCTGTGCAATTTGCGAAGCAAATCCTCGGACTCAATCGTGTGAAAAATTTCTCGTTTACCATGGCAGGAGCACTCTATTTCGCTGAAATGCATGGAAATAATGTGCGCGTGCACTTTCCGCAACCGATGGAAATACAACGCGAACTCCGGCTTGAGAGCGGGGAAATGACCATTACGTGTGATTATGTCGATGTCGGTTCGCAGCATATCGTCATCGATTATGCACAATTGTCTCCTGATGCTGATTCCTTTAAAACCTTTGATATTGAACGGTTTGCGCCGCCATTGAGAAATCATCCGAAGCTCGCTCCCCGTGGTGCGAATGTGAATGTCTATTCGCTGCAAAACGACAAATCTATTCACCTTCGTACGTTCGAACGTGGCGTCGAAGCTGAAACCGGGGCATGTGGAACCGGCGCTATTTCAACGGCACTATCGCTCATCCTAGCTGAAAAAGCCGTTTCGCCCGTCACCCTCGTGCCTACTAGCGGCACGCCGATTTCCGTCGGATGGACTGAGCCGACGATTCTTTGGCTCGAAGGTCCGGCAGAATTTATCGGCAGAACAGAAATAATTATCCCGAACAATGTATGATTACTCATTGATAACTCTTTCCCATTCAGGCAATTCATGAATATTTTACTGATAGGTTCCGGCGGGCGCGAACATGCCCTCGCCCTCGCCCTTTCCCGTTCTCCCGAGCCCGGCTCCCTCTACGCCGCTCCTGCTAATCCCGGTATTCTTACCCTCGCTCAGCACGCTGATATTGCTGTTTCGCAGCATGATTCCGTCGTGAAATTCTGCAAAACCCATCACATCGATCTCGTCGTCATTGGTCCCGAGCAGCCGCTCGAAGCAGGACTCAGCGATGACTTGCGCTCGGAGGGAATTGTAGTATTCGGTCCGTCAAAGCGTGCCGCACAACTCGAAACATCCAAAGGGTTTGCCAAAGATTTTATGGCAAAATACGACATTCCTACTGCAGCGTTCCGTCGCTTTTCATCTCAGCAACGAGATGAAGCGATTGCTTTTGTAAATGAACTCAAATCCACGCCGATTGTTCTCAAAGCCGACGGACTCGCCGCCGGCAAAGGGGTGATTATCGCGCAGTCAATTCCGGAGGCAATCAGCGCGCTCGATGAGATTTTCGGCGGCGCATTCGGCGCAGCAGGGAATGAAGTCGTGATCGAAGAATTTCTCCATGGCGAGGAAGCATCGGTGTTTGCTATCTGTGATGGCGAACGCTTTATTACTCTCGCTCCTGCACAAGACCACAAGCGAGCTTTTGATAATGACGAAGGGAAAAATACCGGCGGCATGGGCGCTTTTGCTCCTGCGGCAATTGTAAGTGAGGATGTGCTTGCAAAAGTCGAACAACTCATTATCAAGCCTACGCTTACAGGGATGAAGCAGGATGGGAATCCCTTCTCGGGGTGTCTCTTCGTCGGGCTGATGATTGATAATGGTAATCCGAATGTGGTGGAATTTAATTGCCGCTTCGGTGATCCCGAGACGCAGGCAGTCCTCGCCGTAACGGAAGGCGATCTCGCGAATTTATTCCTGAGCAGCGCGCTCGGCAATTTACGTCCGGAAACAATTACGAACACACGTAATGGCTTTGCTTGTAATGTGGTTATCGCATCAGGCGGCTATCCTGATGCATTTACGAAAGGGTATGAAATTACCGGTATAGAGCAGGCAGAAGCCGAGGACAATGTCACGGTTTTCCACGCCGGTACTGCCTTGAATCTGAGCGGAACTCTCGTCTCAAGCGGTGGACGTGTGCTCGGTGTATGCGGCAGGGGAGAAACGCTTCGGGATGCAATTGACAATGCATATTCCGGCGCTTCGCATATTGAATTCACAGATAAATTTTATAGAAAAGATATTGGTAAAAAAGGACTTACAAAGGAGAATCTATGAAAATAGCAATCACCGGCGGCGCCGGGTTTATTGGTTCGCATGTGGCAGATGCCTACATCGCAGCCGGACACGACGTCGTGATCATTGATAATTTTTCGAGCGGGAATCGTGCGAATATTCATCCGCAGGCGCGGGTGGTGGAACTTGATATAACGTCACCTGCTATTGACGAGCTCTTTCAAGTTGAGCAATTTGATGTGCTTAATCATCATGCAGCGCAGATTGACGTGCGTGTGTCGGTCAAGAGTCCGATGTTTGACGCAACGCAGAATATCATCGGTGGACTCAATTTGTACGAGTCTGCTGTTCGGCATGGCGTGAAGAAAATCATTTTTGCCTCGAGCGGCGGCACCGTCTATGGTGATCAGGAACAGTTTCCGGCAGGCGAAGACCATCCGACGCGACCATGTTCGCCGTATGGGATTGCTAAGCTGTCGAATGAACATTATCTCTTCTATTATGCGAAGCAGTATGGAGTTAGCTATGTAGCTCTCCGCTACGGGAATGTCTATGGTCCCCGCCAGAATCCACACGGCGAAGCTGGAGTAGTGGCAATATTTGTGAAAAAAATGTTGAATGGCGAGCAGCCGATTATCAATGGTGATGGTCTCAAAACACGGGATTATGTATTCGTTGGTGATGTAGCCCGAGCTAACCTCTTAGCACTCAATGACTCAGCGCAAGGAGCATATAATGTGGGCACTGCTCGGGAGACCGATGTAACGACAATTTTCCGACATTTACAGGCAATTATCAATCCTGACTGTCCGGAAATTCATGGCGATGAAAAGCCGGGCGAACAGCAGAGAAGCGTGATTAGTTATGAACGAATTATGCGCGAGCTTGGGTGGAGTCCGGAAGTGGAGTTTATGCAAGGTCTTGAAAAAACAGTAGCTTATTTCAGAGGGTGAGTATGAAACGGTTCCAAGAAATTTGCTCTATACTCCTACTTTTCTCTTTACTATTCACGACTCCCACCTTCGCGCAGACCGATAAATCCTTCACGCCGCCTGCGACGCTTCAGGAAGAACGGACTGTGCTTGAGAAGTGCAAGCAAGAGATTACGCAGGACCCATCGAACTACACATCACTCTGCCGCGCTGCGCTGTTTTCGGCGCGAATTGGTCGCCGGCAAACGAATAAAGACCTTAAAAGTCAATATTTTACAGAAGCAAAAAACTATGCTGAGCGTGCCCTGAAGGTAAAGTCATCGGATGAGTCCAATTTTGTGATGTCGGTGGCTATCGGTAGTGTAGCGGAAGTAGCAAGCACGAAAGAAGCGCTTCTGCTCTCAAAAGATGTGAAAAAGTATGCTGAAGCTGCACTGAAATTCAATCCAAATCATGGTGGTGCTAATCATGTGCTTGGGATGTGGAATTTCAGAGTGGCGAATCTGAACTTTATTCAGCGCGCTGCTGCCAATGCATTATTTGGTGGCTTACCGGAAGGCGCAAGTAACGATAACGCCTTGAAATATTTGCAGAAAGCCACACAGGTACAGCCGGATTTTATTCTCTACTGGCTTGACTTGGCGCAATGCCAGAATGAAAATGATCAGGAATCGGCGGCTATTCAGTCGCTGAAAAAAGCTCTCTCCCTCAAAATTCAAACGCCGGATGACGCAGCGCATCTTGCCAAATGTAAAGAATTACTTCGCGATTGGGAGTAATCCTATCCGTTCACAATTAACAGTAGTAACATGAATCATATTCCTCCTCCGATAGCAACGATTAATCCCGAAACATTCACCCTGCATGGCGATACACGTATCGATAATTATGCGTGGATCAAAGACAAAACCAATCCCGCGACCCATGACTATATTCGTCAAGAGAATGAATATGCAGAATCTGTGCTTAGCACTTCCAATGACTTGCGTGAATCACTTTATAATGAAATGCTCGCTCGAATTCAGGAAACAGACTCTTCTGTGCCGTTTCGGCGAGGTGAGTATTGGTATTATACCCGTACCGAAGCCGGGAAACAATATCCTCTGTATTGCCGAAAATCCGCTACGCCTGATGCACCGGAAGAAGTCTATTTAGATCAAAATACACTCGCCGAAGGTCACACGCAATTTGTCATCGGCGGGCAGTCGGTGAGCCCCGATAACCGTTTTTTCGCCTACACGGTCAATACCAATGGAGATGAAATTTACACCTTGCATATCAAAGACTTGCAGTCAAATGCTGTTCTCGAATCTTCCATCAGCGGCATCTCACCGAATCTCGTTTGGGCGAATGACAACCAAACGCTCTATTACTCCAAATACAATTCTGCCAAGCGTCCGTATCAGATGTATCGGCATACGATTGGCGCGCCGGAGTCAAGCGACGCGCTTGTGCTGCAGGAGGATCGCGATTTCCTCTTTTTAGGAATGCGCCGGACCAAAAGCGGGAAGTATATTGTCGTGAGCGCAGGGAATTTTGACAGTAGTCAATCATGGTATTTCAGCGCAGATGAACCTATGGCAAGTCCAGTAGAAATATTGCCTTACATACAGGGAGTACAGCGCAGTCTCGATCATTCGGGAGAATATCTGTATTGTATTACCAATGAATTCGGCAGCAATAATGCCGTCTATCGAATACCGGAAGCGGAGGCGACGAGCGGCACTTGGACCGAGATTGTACCTCATCGTGCGAGTGTGAAGATCGAAAATTACAGTTTTTTTGAAGGTCATTGCGCTCTGATCGAACGTCAAAATGGTCTCAAATATCTAGTATGTATGGACTTGCAAACACTCGAAAGCCATACCGTACCTATCAGCGAAGACGATTACACCCTTGACCTCGAGCAGCAAGTCTATGAAAGTTCAATCGTTCGATATGCGCTTGCTTCGCTGCTGAAGCCAACGGCGATCTATGATTACGATATGGTCGCCCGCACGCAGGAACTCAAGAAACAGTACGAAATTAGAGGAGATTTTGATGCCTCGAAGTATGTCGCCCGCCGCGTATTTGCTCCTTCCTTCGACGGCACGATGATACCAATATCGATTGTCTATAAAAAAGGACTTGAACTCAATGGTGCAAATCCTTTGTACTTATATGGGTATGGCGCGTATGGCATTACAAATGATCCGTCATTTTCATCAATTCGGCTGAGTTTGGTTGATCGTGGGTTTGTTTTTGCAATTGCCCACATTCGCGGAAGCGGTTACCTCGGCAAAGAATGGCACAACCAAGCTAAGCTCATGAAAAAGAAAGTGGTTTTTGATGATTTTATCGCTTGTGCCGAGTATTTTATCGAGGAAAAATATACGTCTGCCGATAAGATTATCAGTTCGGGTGGCAGCGCCGGCGGCACACTCGTCTGCGCCGCGATGAACAAGCGACCCGATTTATTCCATATCGTTATTGCGCGTGTGCCGGCAGTGGACTCGCTGACGCGACTGCTCGATACGTCGGTGGCAGGTTCGATAGCGCACTTTGATGAGATTGGTAATCCGCAAATTGAGGAACAGTACCACTATATCAAGTCGTATTCACCGTATGAGAATGTAACGGCGCAGGACTATCCGCATATTTTCCTCACGTGCGGATTGAACGATCCACGGGTGCAGTACTGGCAGCCGGCGAAGCTTGCAGCGAAAATCAGGGCTTTAAATACAGGGTATAACACCTTGATATTTAAAACTAGTATGAACTCCGGTCACTTCGGTGCATCGGGTCGGTATGAACATTTACGTCAGACGGCCGACGAGTACGCCTTCATCCTTGCACATCTTAGCTGATTATTCCTATGAAACTCCTTCATCCCGGTTATCAAAAAATCTGGAAACGTACATTAACCAAATGGCAGATCAAGGCATTGCTCGCCGGATTTGCCTTTTTGATGGTGGTTGGAGTACTGCTCTATTCCCGAATTTTGGTTGGTGAGTTGAGTGAACGTGAACGTAAAACGGTGGAATTGTACGCTCAGATATACTCGCGTTTTCTTTCGAATCCAAATTCAGAACCGGATAACTTTCTTTTTATAATTGATCAGCTCAACCAGACGATTTCCTTTCCGACCATACTCACCGATTCACGGGATTTGCCGGATGTGCCGTATAAGGATTTTTCGCAGAACACCGGGCTCGACACCACGCTCTCGCAGCAGAAGCAGAAGGAGTTTATGGTGCGGCTCGTCAAGGAAATGGGGGAGAATTACCCGCCGATTGAGATTAAAAACGAAGAAAATGTGGTGATTCAGAAGATTTATTATTCAAATTCCACACTTTTAAGGCGCATACAACTCCTTCCATTAATTGAAATTATCATCGTTGGTGCTTTTGTGTTTATTGGCTATATCGGGTTTAGCTATGTCCGACGCACCGAGGAGTCGAATGTATGGGTGGGAATGGCAAAGGAAGCAGCGCATCAGCTCGGAACGCCGCTTTCGAGTTTGCTGGCTTGGATTGAAATTCTCAAGATGAATCTCGACGAACCCAAAGCGGTACATGAGACTATTACGGAGATGGAGCACGATGTGGCGCGGCTCAATATCATCGCGCATCGCTTTTCGACGATTGGTTCACTGCCGAAGAAAAAAGTCGAAAATCTCGGGCAAATCGTTGAGAAAGTATGTGCATACTATGAACGCCGAGTACCGCACATCGGCAAAAAAATCGAAATCAACCGTCAGATTGACGAGTCGATATCCGCTGTCATCAATGCAGATCTCTTCGAATGGGTGATTGAAAATCTCCTCAAAAATGGTGTCGAAGCCATTGAATCACAAAACGGTTCGGTGAATGTCAAGCTCTTCTGGAACGCCAAAGGCAAGATCACGCTCACCGTCCGTGACACCGGCAAAGGGATGACTTCTCAAGTGCGCCGGCAAGTATTCCTGCCCGGCTACACCACCAAAAAACGCGGCTGGGGTCTCGGTCTCTCGCTGTCAAAGCGTATCGTCGAGAAATATCACGGCGGGAAGATATACGTAAAAACATCAGCAGTCGGCAAGGGAACGACGTTTGCGGTGGAGTTGCCGCCGGTGGAGAAGGGGTGAGCAGTTAGATTTATTATAGCGGATGGGCGAATGTACTATCCATTCGGCAAGTCGATCTTAGATCGAGCATATGAGTTTGTTGAAGAATGATTTTGAAATTGATTGATGAAATTAGTATAACAGTCAAAGAAACTATATCAGATACTATTTATAAAAAAATACTACTTAGCACATAAAAGTAGTGTTGGTGTAACCTCAATACTATTCCATTTGTCTAATCTGAAATTTGTCATTATGAATAATTCTTTTGGTCGAATAGCATTCATCACTATGTTGATTTGTACTCAACTTTGCCAACTTACATCAAACGCACAAACAGTAGATAACCAACTAACCAATCCTCAAAATTGCGAAAAAACTGTTGCATTTGGTGACCTGGATATTTGTTTACCGGCATTCGAGGATATGGTTGAATGTTCCTCTGACCCAAGAATAAAATCAATCATCGAAAATACAAATTATCCGGGAAATACAATTTTAGCATATTACGTAAATAAAAACTTTTTTAACAAGTTAGGTAATCTGGTCCAAGTATCTACTGAAGATTACATTAATTTTTATGCGACAAATAGTTTGAAAGGAGTTCCAATTAATGATTCTTTACTCAACCAAATGGGAAATATGATGTCAGAAAACTACATTTCAGAAAAGTGGGAAGATTTGATGGATAATTTGGAGAAAAATTTAGGGAGCATATCTGTTGGAAGACCGGTAATCATTGACATTTATTCTCCGAATACTAATGTACGATCATTTGTAATGTTGACCAAAGTTGTAGTTTCCTATAAAGAAGTTGTTTTGGTGATGACAGCTAATATCATTCGAATGAAGGAAAGGATGGTATTTCTCGCATACTATAAAGAGTTTAATGGAGAAGAGTCTATCACTTCAGCAAAATCATGCAACATCTCTGTTCTAAGTAAACTTTTAGATGTAAATAATTAACGTAGAATTTCATAACCCATTGCTAATCTATTAGGTAAAGAGTGGTAATGATCTGTCGTAATAGACAGAGCATCGTATTAATTTCCTCAACGGTATCAAAAGTATAGACGTTGAATACTCTTTGTATAAGCAATACTGAGAGTGTAGAAGTTGATGAGTATTATCAAAATAAGAATACGAGAAAATCAGAAAAAGGAGAGAAATTCACGTTCATTTCAAGACCATTAAATTGTACATCAGAAAGTACATTAACAACAAAAAAAAAGTCCTAACTATCAATTATAGTTAGGACTTTTCTCTGTGCGTCGGGTGGGACTTGAACCCACACGGATGTAACTCCCCAGGATTTTAAGTCCTGTGCGTCTGCCATTTCGCCACCAACGCATGTTTTTGGGTGCGCAAAAATACGGATTATTTGTCGCCCGCAAAAACGATTTTTTCGTCAATCGGCAATTGATTCCGCAAAATGTCCTCCATCGTTTCCCGCTTGCGGATTAAATGGTCCTTGCCGTTTACGATCAGCACTTCGGCAGGACGGAAGCGCGAGTTGTAATTCGAACTCATCGTAAAGCCATACGCGCCGGCATTTAGAAAACAGAGCGTATCTTCCTCGCGCACTTCCGGCAGGCGGCGATCCCAGGCAAAGGTATCGGTCTCGCAAATATAGCCAACCACACTATACACCCGTGGTGTGCCGCTCGGATTCGAAATGTTGATAATACGATGGTATGCATCATAAAACATTGGACGTATGAGATGATTCTGACCCGAATCGACACCGGCAAACACGGTCGAAACTGTTTGCTTGATGACATTTGTTTTCACGAGAAAATAGCCGGATTCGCTGACTAAATACTTGCCCGGCTCGAACCATATTTCGAGTTCGCGGCCGTAATCAGCGCAGAACTCCCGAAAACTCTCCGTCAGCTTCCGTCCCAAGTCCGGGATATCGGTCACCACATCATCATCCTTGTACGGCACTTTGAAGCCACTGCCAAAGTCGATAAATTGTAAGTCCGGGAAGTTTTTGGCTGCGTCAAAAATAATTTCAGCGCCTTGCAAAAACACACCGGCATCCAAGATGTCCGAACCGCTGTGCATGTGCAAGCCGTTGATTTTCATAGAGTAGGTCTTGACAATTCTGAGCAGGTGACGGAGCTGATAGACCGATATCCCAAATTTCGAATCGATGTGTCCTGTCTGTAAATGATAATTCCCGCCGGCTAAAATATGCGGATTGATGCGCACACAGCACGGGTAGCTGCCGCTGTACGTATTGCCGAATTTCTCAAGCACGGAGAGATTATCGATGTTTATCACCACGCCCAACGCCACTGCCTGCTGTATCTCCTCAAATGACACACAGTTCGGCGTGAAAATAATATCCTGCGGCGCAAAACCGGCTCGCAAGCCGAGCTCGACTTCTTGAATCGAGACGGTATCAAGCCCCGAACCCCATGCGCGGAACATCGAGAGTATCGCCAGATTATTCAATGCTTTACACGCATACTTGACCTTCATTTTCAGACCTGAAAATGCATTCGTGAGATTGTCATATTGACGCTTCATCGTGTCGGCATCATAGATATAGAGCGGCAAGCCGTATCTCTCGGCAAGGTCAGCGATCGGGATATGTTGAAGCGTGTAGGTATTGTCGTGTAATTCCAGCATTTTTTCCTCGTATGGGGATGTATATGAATTATAATAACTTATTGTATCGTAATTATCCGTAGGGGCGAATTGCATTCGCCCGGGTCGTGCTTGGATGTGGGCGAATTCGATTCGCCCCTACATTCAGATATATCTGCACAATCAAAGATCAGTTTTGCCGCTGTTCAATTCCTCATTCATCGTGTTCCACACGGTTTGCATGAGTTCTTTTTCCTGTGCTCGGTTGAGATCGTTGCCTGCGCGAAGCGGACTTTTAATCACTAATTGTACTTCACCTTCATTAAATTTCAGCGTTTTTTTCGGGAGAATCGAATGCGTTCCTTTGAGAATAATCGGCACAATCGGCTTGTTACTCCGGGCGGCAAGATAAAACGCACCGCGCTTAAATGCTTGTAAGTTACCATCTTTCGAGCGTGTACCTTCAGCGAATATAATCACGCTTTCGCCATGGGTAATTGCCTCGATTGCGGTGTTGATACTTTCCATTGCATTCGAAACACTCTCGCGCTGCACGGCGATAAAGGGCGACATTCGAATATTCCAACCAAAGAATGGAATCTTCTCTAATTCTTTTTTATACATAATCCTTATGTTGTCATCAAGCGAGGCAAGCAGCACCGGAATATCGAATAAACTCGCGTGATTCACCACATAGACCCGGGATTCGCCCATTGGCAGAAGTTCCGTGCCTGACACGCGCACCGTCACACCGCAGATCGACAGCAAGCGCCGCGACCATGCTCTCGAATACTCAAAATAAATACTCCGATCGCGCTTGCC
The DNA here is from genome assembly GCA_052035765.1 of Bacteroidota bacterium. Taxonomy (GTDB): domain Bacteria; phylum Bacteroidota; class Ignavibacteria; order Kapaibacteriales; family UBA961; genus JADJXV01. The sequence continues at coordinate 976 of JBPOHH010000306.1, read as the reverse complement.
AAGCATTTTGGCAATGACTACCAACGAATAATAGACTGTGAGTAATACTACTGCAAGTGCTTGTATTATAAACCGAATAAATGCCATGTAGGATGAAATTGTTGCGTTGATTTCTTGTGCAATATAAGGAAATTTGGGTTGTGTTCGGCAAAATCTACTTAAACCGCCTTCCTAGCAAAACAATGAACTATCTAGCATAACCCATCATAAACAATCAGCGTCATCAGCGTTTCATACATCCTTGCAATCCAACGTAAGCTCCATGCATCGTCATCATAATCTGATACAGGCATTGACTCGGTTAAATCACCATATTCTGTAGATGAATCGTGACTGCTACGCCGGCTGCTTGAAAATACGTGTATGACACCACTTTTTCAAGAGGTACTTATGCGTTACTTGTGAGGGAAAAAGAACGAAGGTAGAGAGAAGGAGAAACAATAGTTTTATAGGCGTTAGCCTTTTAAAAAATTATATAGTTGAGTTTTCTGCGAATGTTGGATACGTACTATAGTCCACTCTTACCGACAAAAATCCACTCGCTTTTGTCGATGTTCGCTGTATCGATAACACTAATATAGCGAACAAATGGAGTGATTTCAACAACTTTATGAAAACTGTACTTTGGGAAATCGCTGTCAAAAGCACCACAATCTATATGTGAGCGTATGATTTTTGTTGGAAAAAACGATGTCGAGATATAAACATCATTTTCAATACTTGCACACATCGAGCCAAAAATTACTACCACAGACAAACAATACAGGATAAGACACCAAGATATGTTGTAGAAAATAAGCAGCATATTCTTGAAAGCAGTATCGCGTTTATTTCCTTCATAAATAACAATATTACCGTAAGCTAATATACAAATAGCAACCACACTCCAAAGTAAATAACAAACAACATCACTAAGCTGTGCATCGGCAATTTCAAACGGACTCATCTTCCACATCACCACGATACAAGGCACAGC
>JBPOHH010000859.1:0-2716 GCA_052035765.1 Bacteroidota bacterium | reverse complement strand
TGTGAGAAAATACGTTTATTAAGATTAAGGCAGTGCAATATATTGTAAATCCAACTTTTGGGCAAATAAAAAATTCAATCTCTTCCCAAATCCCTATATTTTCAGTGGATTTTTTTTTTGTACAGTACCAAGACAGCACGTTAGGACAAAACCTTACGTATCTACATTTCCCCTTTCACTGATGTTTCGCTCTGTGCAGCTCTTTTTTTAGCTTCTTGCAGCACGTTACGGAATACCCTGCTCGACCGATGATTTATCGTAAGCTATATTATAAGGTGTATTCTACGCAGCATCTGTATAATTTTGACATCCTTTTTACCCATCTGATGCGATTCATAGTGATTAGGAAACTCAAAAAATAACTGCCTATAAAAAAGTTTTCCACACGGAAAATATTCATTGAGTTAAATGGAAAACTTGTCTTAATTTTGAAGAAAAAGCAGCACAAAGCAATCCCCCCCTTTTGCAGTAACGTACTACAACACAAATGAATATCTACAAGATTCCGCCCCAAACGGCGGTATTTTGCTCAATTTTGTCTTTTTGATTCAATTTCATCTTCAATTTTTGAGGTTTCAATGAAAATACAACGACGATTTACCAAGTCAGGTATCAGTCCTTACGCTCAATTCGAGTACACACGCCGCTCGTCCGTCCTACGAAACCCCGACGGATCTCTCGTTTTTAATATGGAAAATATTGAAGTGCCATCGCATTGGTCGCAAGTCGCGACCGATATTCTGGCGCAAAAGTACTTCCGTAAAGCAGGTATCCCCCTCACCGACGAACAAGGTAATCCCGTGATCGACGAAAAAGGGAATCAAAAATTCGGCAGCGAAAACAACCTCCGCCAAGTCGTACACCCCCTCGCCGGTTGCTGGCGTGAATGGGGCGAAAAACACAACTACTTCGACACAGCCGAAGATGCCCAAGCATTCTACGATGAAATTGCCTACACACTCCTCAAGCAAATGACCGCGCCTAATTCCCCGCAATGGTTCAATACCGGACTTAATTTTGCGTATGGAATTACCGGCAAAGCACAAGGACATTATTACGTCGATCCCGATACCGGTAAGCTCGCTAAATCAAGCGATGCTTATACACATCCTCAGCCCCACGCGTGTTTCATCCAATCCGTTGAAGATGATTTAGTGAACGAAGGCGGAATCTTTGACCTTGTGACCCGCGAAGCCCGGATTTTTAAATTCGGCAGCGGTACCGGCTCCAACTTCTCGAATCTCCGCGGCAGCGGCGAACGCCTCTCCGGCGGCGGCGCATCCTCCGGACTCATGAGCTTCCTTAAAATATTCGACCGTGCAGCCGGAGCTATTAAGTCCGGTGGTACTACCCGCCGCGCTGCTAAAATGGTAATCGTTAATATCGATCACCCGGATATCGAAACATTTATCGAATGGAAAGCGAAAGAAGAAGAAAAAGTAGCCGCCCTTGTCGCAGGCTCGAAGATCAATGCTACCTTCTTACAGGCGATTCTTGATGAAGCAATTGCCGGTGGCGCTGATCGCAAGACGAACGCCAAACTCAATACCCTCGTCGTTCATGCAGTACACCGCGGTGTGCCAATGAATTATATCGAACGCACCCTCACCCTACTCGAGCAGGGCTTCACGACCCTCAATTTTGATACGTTTGATACGCATTATGAATCCGAAGCATATGTGACCGTTAGCGGTCAGAACTCCAACAACTCCGTTCGCGTGACGAATGAATTCATGCAGGCGGTGATTAACGACGGCATGTGGGAACTCAAATGGCGCACCAAGCCGGGCATCGCTAAGACACTCCGAGCACGTGACTTGTGGGCGAAAATCAACATGAGCGCATGGAAATCTGCCGACCCGGGATTGCAATTTGATACTACTATTAATGAATGGCATACTTGTCCTGCCGATGGTAGGATAAATGGATCTAATCCCTGTAGCGAGTACATGTTCCTCGACGACACTGCCTGCAATCTCGCCAGCATTAATCTTGTTCACTTTGTCGATGAAAACGGCAACTTCATGGTCGAAGACTTTCGTCATACAGCACGCCTCTGGACCATCGTTCTCGAAATCTCCGTGCTCATGGCTCAATTCCCGTCGAAACAAATTGCAAAGCTGAGTTATGATTTCCGCACGCTCGGTCTAGGATACGCAAACCTCGGCACGATCTTAATGATCGACGGTATCCCTTATGATTCTGCTAAAGCTCTCGCTATCAGCGGCGCTATCACAGCACTCATGACCGGTGAATCCTACGCTACAAGCGCCGAACTTGCCCGTGACGTCACACCGTTTCCATCGTATGAAAAGAACAAAGAAGCTATGCTTCGCGTAATGAGAAATCATCGCCGCGCTGCGTATAATGCTCCCGCAAGCGAATATGAGAATCTTTCAATCCCACCTGTCGGTATCAATCCCGACAACTGCCCGCAAGACTTGCTCCAAGCTGCCCGCGATGCATGGGATAAAGCGATTGAACTCGGCGAAAAATACGGCTATCGCAACGCACAAGTGACCGTTATCGCTCCTACCGGAACGATTGGTCTCGTCATGGACTGTGATACGACCGGTATCGAACCAGACTTCGCCATCGTGAAATTCAAAAAGCTTGCCGGTGGCGGGTACTTCAAAATTGTCAATCAGTCTGTTCGTAAAGCGCTCGTCAATCTCGGCTACTCCGACCAACAAATCGATGATATCGAGAAATACTG
>JBPOHH010000814.1:0-4394 GCA_052035765.1 Bacteroidota bacterium | reverse complement strand
ACCGGTGGTTGAATCGGTGGCGAGAACGGAATAGGTGCCTGCGTCCGTTTGAGTACCGTAATTGATTGCTGCGCCTGTTCCCTCTTGTGGTGGCAAGGTATCAACGCCATCTTTTTGTAATTTATAGCGAACACCAATTTGTGAATTGCTCAGTCCAATTGCCACTCCAGTATCGCCTACACAATATCCGCCGCCGCCGGTAACGGTAAACAGTGTGGGAGTTGAATGAATGACGATGTTTTCAGCATTCGTCGCGCCGGTTGTTACCGGACTGCTACTCATGATGCGAATTCTATATGAATTTCCCTGTGGAATTGATGGTGGAAGTGTAGCAATAATGGTATCATTTGCCATACCCTTCCTTGTACCAATGGCAATTGGCGCATCAAAGCTACCGACACTATCCGAAAGCTGCGCGGTGAATACATTCGTGCTGTCATAGACACCAAGCACGGTGAATGGAATAGAAAGTGAAGTACCCTGACAATAGCTTGTATCTGATAATGAAGAAGTTGCGATAGAAGTGGGAATATTAACGCCGGTATAGAGATAACCATTATACGCGCAAGCGAAGACTTTTTTTCCGTCGGCGGAGACGGCAGCCGAAGTCCATAATCGCGAGCCGGCAGTCGTCTGTGTGGTCCAGGTAGCACCGGAATTCGTGGATATATAAATATACCCAGGACTTGCATCAACAGCGACGATGGTCGTTCCGTCTGAGGACGTCGCGACAGACGACCATTTACGAATGCCCACCGAAGTTTGGGCAGTCCATGTAGCACCTGTATCGGCCGAGATATAGATATAGCCAGGAGAGCCACCTATGGCAACTAAAGTGATTCCATCGGCGGAAGTAGTTATGGATCTCCACTGACGATTACCCGCAAATGTTCTCGCTGTCCATGTAACTCCTGTATTGATGGATGTGTAAATATAACCGGTGGAATCATGAACTGCCGCAACTAATGAGCCATCGGAAGATGATGCGACAGCTCTCCATTTTCTCGAACCTGCTGCGGTTTGAGCCGTCCAATCCCCTCCAGAATTTGCAGAAGTATAAATGTACCCGGGGCGTGCATCTGTCGCCACCAATTTCACTCCATCAGATGAGGAACAAACAGCAGACCAGTCTCTTTCACCACCAGCAAATCGAGGTAACCAAGTAGTATCGGGCTCAATCATTGATTGTATGTATTCGTCGAACAACCCGGCTACTATTTTTTTGCCATCAGAAGATGAAGCAACAGAACTCCAACCTCTTGTACCCTGCATCGTACTAGCGACCCAAGTTCTACCCGAGTCGGAAGATTTATATGAGTATCCCGGAGATACTACCGCCACTAATTTACCTCCATTAGCCGAAGAAGCCACCGCTCTCCAATTTCGTGAACCCGCAGCACTGCGCTCTGTCCATGTATAGTGCTGAGCCAAGATGAGTGAATGTGAAAGGAGGAAGAGAACGGCAAGGAGTATTGTTTTTTTCATGTTGTTCTTTCATGAATAATTGTGAAGTATGGAAATTAAATTGTGATGTAGATAATTTGGATATTTGTGATAATAAAGTAGCTGATGCTTTTCTTCTTTTGATAGAACTGGCTCGGCTGAGAAATAAGATGATTTGGAAAACCGGTAAGGGCAGAAAATTTTCTGCCCCTACGTATGGTTCGTTCTTCAGGTCAGGTGATGTATTGTTTGTGATTTGATCGGGAATGAATCTTTATCTTCCATCACGGACAATCCCCTGCCTTCAGCAATACCAATGGTTTATTCCATAATGACCATGTTTTTTTTAAGGTCATGCCTGCAAAACCCAAATTGATGCCCGCCGAACCGATAAAGGCCACCTGCGCTTGCTGACATGGACGAATACCGGTCGTAAAATCACCGCCGACGAGTATCGCAGGCTGCACATAGGGTACGATTAATCCCGTTCCGAATAAATCGAGTTCGGTTCTTGGGAATCCAATCCCAAAACTAGTCGCGACCGTGGATGATGCCCCTGTTGCCAATTCGCCGTCTTTAGCCATGTTGTAATATCCCGGTGTGCCGAATGGATTGGCATCGACGCCGTTGAAGGTAAAGCCCGCTTCTGAATCGTAGGAGAATTTTGCATTGAGATTCGACGAACCGTCCGCCGGAACCACACAATTGGCAACGACTTGTATTTTCACATTAATAAAAAATACGAATGGTCCGACGGCTATCGGATACTTGGCAACCACTATCGGTAATTCAAAATTAACGGCATCATTCCCCGACCCCGCCGCCGCTAAGCGTAGAGTCATATCCCCTTTGATGTGTTTGTTGATATGGTCAAATTGCTGAAGGGTGGAATTAGTGAATTTCATCGTCGTCTGCTGACGGAATTTTGACACATTCCCCTCTGCGGTGAACGATGCGCGAAAACCCTGCAGGAGCTTTTTCTCGACGCCGATTTTGGTGTACATCTCGTCGTTCTTGAGCTTGATCCATACTTTGTAAATATAATCCCCAAAGTCTAAGCGTATGTAAAATGTATCGTTTGCTACCGGTGTCAAAGTGTATTCACCTTTTTTCCCGACGACCGTGAGCGAGGGTAGTATCACACTGTTCGGCGAGTAATCGGCAGCGTAATCCCACGAGAGAGTGCCGTCTTTTATAACTTCATTCAAGCCGCAGCTTTCAGTAGTGACCGTCACCCGATCGCCGTTTTTTTGCACCGCCGCTATCTTGCGCACATCTTTCCGCCAGAGAAGGAGGATTTTCCCGGTTTCCAAAAGCGAGACTTTCGGTTTGGCTGCGTCGAAGGTATACATATGCTGCGCCGTGTCAGAGCCAACAACCGCACTCACCTCACTACTGTCAAAATAGATCGTATTCGACGTGTAGGTCACATTATATGAAGTGGTCGTTGGCTTCCATTCCTCGGGAGTGGAATTGACCGTATCGTTTCCGCCGCATCCACTGCAGAGGAGTATGACAGTGCAGAAGAGAACAAAGTAACGAAGAGTATTCATCGTAGTCCTTTCGAGAGAAGTACAACATGGGTGATGCCCCTACCTTCCCCGATAAATTCGGCTCGGCAGGAAGATATGAGTATCACGGTATTATGGTTGTTGTATGTAATTTACGGAGTTTTGCCGAGCGATGCAATTCCATACAATTTTTTGTAATAATCAGCGAACTTGTATGCCAGATATATGTAGATATTCGGTGGTACGGTAGCATTCCTCAATGGTATTGCTCACGCATGAAACGCAGCATAAAACGACAAAAACCCAACAACCTCGCGAAGTATTCGCGCGAGGCTGTTGGGTTTGTTATGTATCGTTGCGCACCATTAGAGTGCTTTTTTCCAATTCATCATCGCACGGGTCAGTTCCGAAGAAACGACCGTAAACTCTCCGCTCATCGACAGCAATGAATTGGCCTCGTCTTTTTTCTTATCGACGACCAGCTTCGCCACTTTGGCGGCTACACCATGAAATTTCTCATGGAGGCGTGCTACGTCCCGATAATGCGTGTCACGCTTGGATTGCTCGACTGAATCAAGCCATTTGCCGAACTCACAGAGGTGACAATTTTTCACTGTCTCGACATTACCGTCAAAACTACCTGAGTCAATTGCATTTCTCAGGCGGGCTTTCCACATACCATGTGCGGCGACTGCTCTTGAAATTTCCGCTTCCATACCTTTTTCTCCTTCCGACAAGTATATAATAGAATAGTATATTGTTGGCGGTGAGTCGTGGAGTCGAAGGAAGGTGATTGTGTGTAGAGTCTCATTTTGCCATTCATCAGCGCATCTTCAATTCCCGGTTAACTCACTCATTCCAAGTGCAAAAATACTGAATTATTTGATGGGCTGTGTGATGTTTTTCTTTGAAATGTACCCTGCATTACATGTTCATATGGCGAGTATTTTTATGCGTTATTCACACAGTGCAATCGCCCCAACAACACCGACCAGCAATAATTTATAAATTCTACTTATACCCCTGCGCCTGCAACGCAAACAGCTCTGCATATCTGCCTGATAATGCAAGGAGTTCTTCGTGTGTTCCAATTTCAATTTGTTCGCCTTTTTCGAGCACTAAGATCCGGCTCGCCATGCGCACCGTGGAGAAACGATGCGAGATAAGCACCGACATTTTACCTTCCGTGAGCTCAGCAAAACGCTTGAACACCTCGTACTCGGCGCGCGCATCGAGCGCTGCGGTCGGTTCGTCGAGTATCAATAGCTGTGCATTTCGTAAATACGCTCTCGCAAGCGCTATTTTTTGCCATTCTCCGCCGCTGAGATCCACGCCATCAGCGAATCGTCTGCCGATCATTTGTTCGTACTTGTGCGGCATACGCCCTATCACCTCCTGCGCCCTGCTTTTCTCCGCCGATACTTCGATTTCCGGTTGATT
>JBPOHH010000264.1:0-15371 GCA_052035765.1 Bacteroidota bacterium | reverse complement strand
GCGCGAAGCCATACGTACCGTAGGCGACGATTTCCATTTCTTTGTTGAGGCGGGGCGACCACCATTTTCGTATTTCACGACGCATAATATATCCTTGTAATAATTAAATAAGAGAATTAGCTTGCTTGTATATGAATATGTCACTCGGCGGAGCATGCGCTGATTAACCGCAAAGTGAGCCAAGGTATCGCAAAGGTTGCAAAGATGCTGATTTTCAAACAACCCTCTGCGCACTTTGCGCCACCTTTGCGAGCTTTGCGTTAAAAACTGATTATGATTTACAACTTGTTACGAAGTATAGAGTTCGCACTATTGCATCAAATTACTTCAAAAATCAACCAAAAAGTCATTGCAGGCGTAGTGCCATTCGTCGGAGCTGTGAATTTGAACTTGCGAATAGCATCGACGATGCATTGATTGAGTTCGTCGATGTTGAGTTCGGAGTCGAGGAGCGAGATCTCCGACACAGCGCCTTCAGCATCGACCACCACCCGCATCTTCGCCTTGCCCTGCAAATGCCGAAAATGATGTAATGCCGTGGCATAGCAGAGCTGTATATCATAATTCTGCTGGTCAATTTGCGCTTTAATCGCGTCTTTCATGAGACCTTCTTCGACCGTCACTTCGCCGATGGAGATAAACCCTTCTTCGTCCATTGACTCGGCATCACCGATGGAACATGCCGAGACGGCCACTTCGACCACGCTTGTCGATGAGAGACCGGGCGAAGTGCTTGACGATGTTGAAGTTTGCTCCATCACGACAGGCGGCTGTACGACGGCATACAACGACCCGGGCGCAACGGTATCCATGCCGACAACTGCGAACGATGTATAGACTGTCTGGAGGGAGTATGTCATCCCGAGGGTGGATATTTCCTGTACGCGCTTGGCGTCGCGACTATAGACATTGTAGTCTGTCAGACGCGAGGCGCGGTACTGTGCCCACAGATATTGGAGTCCGGCATTTGTTTCATTTGGCTTCATGGTCGCAAGGTCGATGGTCGATACGAACGGTGCATCGGCGGCATTACCGCGCACGGTAATTTTACCGGAAAGCTTACCGCGCCATTTACCGAATATAAAGACCGGGCGATTGGCGAATACATCCGGATAGCTTGCCGGCTCGATGTCGTAGGGTTCGAGCCCTTTGAAATCCACCTTGATTTTCGAGAGCGCCGACGAGCGGATATTGGCAGTGAATTGCGTAGCTTTTTGAACGACTTCTTTGTCGGTGGCGATCATGGTAGGTTCGCTCATCGTCAGGTGCCCAATCACATTAAAAAAGATCGGATTGGTGGATTCACCGATACCGACGGCGAAGATATTGGCGAGGTTGAGCTTGCCGGCGATGAAGTCGAATGTTTCCTGATTGACCGATACAAATCCATTCGTAAGCATAATGATAGAGCGTCCGTAGCCATTGGTAGCCGGGAGAGACGTGCATTTTTGGAGTCCGTCGAGGAGCTTGGAAGGACTGCTTTGCGTAGATTCTTTGGTTAGAAATTCCTGTGCTGCGCGGATATTATCGCCGGTCGCAGGGAGGGATTTCGCGGCAAGAATATCCGACCGTGACCCAAATCTGACGATGTTTATTTTGTCTTTCGGTCGTAATGATTGTGCGAATGTACTGAAGAATGCAGTAAGAATAGCCGGTGCATCGGTAGCTGTTGAGTCGAGCAGGAGGATGTATTCGTGAGGCGGAGGAATGCGTCCTGCGGTATCGAGCGGCGGATGAAGGGCGAGCAGGAAGTAATTTTCCTTTGCGCCTTGAAAAAGGAGAAGATTCGTTTGTGTTTTGGTGCCGGCTAGCTGATACCTGATGAGCACATCCTTGTCGGTCTCTGATGAAGTGAGTGTTGCCGTCGTGGCTATTCCCATAGTTTTGGTCGTGATGTCGTGCGATGGCGATGAGAGCATAAGCGGCACCGATACATTGGAGCCGCTCACGGTGACTGATACCCCGAGCGAGCCGGTCGGGTAGGTGGGAGGTTCGGAAAAGCTCGCGAGCGGCCATGCGCTCCGGGAGATGGGGATTTCATTTTTGGTAGAAACATAGCTTGGTCCGGCAAGCTTGGGGAAGCGGAATTGATAGACACCATTTATCGGCGTAAGTAATTCTGTATAATGGACTTCTACTTCGAATGTACTTCCGCTCGGAATAGAGGAAACATGCACCTGAAATAGTTTTTCCCGTCGCCAATCGACGAAAAAAGGTTGATTGGTTTTTTTTACCTTCTCATACAAATCACCTGCTTCTTCCCGATCCTGCGGGGAGGTCGCAATGCTTTTCCCGCCTGAGCGGATAGTCAAGCCGATCATCGTTGCATTCCCGGCCAGCGGCACGGTATAGGCGGCATCGAGCGGCTTGGTGCCTTTATAGACATACTGTTGCACGACGCGGATATCGGCGATAATTCCGGCGATAGTTGACGTGACCTTGGTGGATTGCAGGATGAGCGAATCGGCGCCGGGGTCGCTGCTGCTGACAAAAAACTGTGGCGAGAGCATCATTGCGGAACTAACCGCTTCGCCATCATCCGGCTTTGCCAGAGAATGCACTCCGCTTGTCAGAAAGAAGGCAACGGATACCGCAACCCAAAGAAATTGAGCAATGCGTAGGCGTAAGAATTGAACCATAAGCCAAGCTTACCGTAGAACGGCGAAATAGTATTGCAAATAATTAAATAATCCCGAGCGATAGTTCAGGAAGAAACCCGCCCCGCCTACGACGATGATAATAAACACCATACCAAGTACATACACGCGCATTTTCGGCAGGTCGAATACCACAGCCGTTGCCTCAAGAATCCGCACGACGCACCATAGCATCACGCCCCCCATAATAAACACCAATATCGAATGCGTCGGCGAAACAGTCAGAATTTTGAAGAGTCCGAGCGCAATCGGCAGGGTAATTAAAATCGGCAGAATCGACCAAATCGTAATCGTCAGTGCATCGGAATAATAGATACGGCTGCGTACAAAAAAAGCAGCCATACGTATCACCACGGCAATCAGTAACATCTTGATAAATACAAGTATTGTAAAGACTATCAAAGAATATACCGGAGACCACAATGCATTATCAAGAATACCGCGAATACCACTCGGAATCAAGAGCATGAATAAAAATTCCGTGCCTGTGCTTGCCCGATAAAAATAAAACACCGACGAGAGAATGATACCCGCCGTGCCGGCAATTGCCAGACCGAGGGCAAGCGTCTGCACCGTCGAGAGGATGCGCTGATCGCGAATATCTGCATAAAAATTATACGGCCTGAATAATGCACGCGTGATATACTCACGGAATCTGCGAAAGCGACTCATGAGCAGAAAAATCAAAATACCAAAGACTAAACCCGTTGCGATATAGATAATCGGCGTGTCTTCCTTGAAGTTACCGGCACGGAGGAGCGGCTCTTTTTCATCATTGAGCAATGCTTTGAGCATGAAGTAGGAGAGGCGCGGCTGCCGGAAAGCATCCATCAGCCCGGAAGTACATGTAAATTGATCGGCGGAATTTGTGGATAATATCTGCCGGCCGGTCGTGTAGTCATTAAATGACCATACGACACTCCCGACGGCGCCGGTGGTCTGTACCGTGCGGTAGCAGTCACGGATATACTGTGCCTGTGACTCGACGGAGAGTGGGTCGGCATAGCCGTTTAAGTTGTTCGGTTGTACAAGCTTGCCATAGTTTATCATAACAGGTTTTTTCGGCGCCAGTCCGCGCATACGCTCAATTTCCTCACGGAATTCATCACCCGGCAGCCAGGTCTTATCGGCGCGGAAACAGAGCAGATCGACGCCGTCGGATTCGATAGTTTTGGCGCCGAAGCGAATGGTCTTGTAGATGATTTTTGAGGTTAACTGACGCAGCGCGCCGCATATACTTTCCTGGTATTTCTTCACTTCCGGAGAATTCTCGACAAATCCGTCGCCAATTCCCCAGCCCATAATACAGGGATTACGGTCGAATGAGCTCACGCTTTGCTCGGCGATGTTTTTCATACGAACGAAAAATTCATTCGAGCCGGCAACGGACGAGGGGATATCATAAGCGGGAATATCGACCAGGACGAGCAGACCATTGCGGTTGCATAAATCCACAAAATACGGATGCGGCGGTGCATAGCGCACTCGCACGACATTCGTGCCGAGCGTTTTCATGAGGACCACGTCTTTCTCCAGTTGTTCGGCTGAAACGGTCTGACCGAAATTCCCGAATGTCTCGGTGTATTCGACGCCTTTGACTATGAGGGGAGAATTATTGAGCAGTATAGAATTTTTATCACCATCATTGGAGATGCGAATATCCCGCAGACCTACCGGCAGTACGTACTCATCAAGCACGACCGTATTCTTGGTGATTTTTACCGTCATTTCGTAGAGATTGGGTTCGGTCGGTGACCACAGCTCCGGCGAGGCAACCCGCAGGACGACATCCATCGGCACTGTACGAAAGCGCTCAATTTCCACGCTTCGGGGTTCGGCCTGTGCGACGACTTCATTCTTACCGGCTCTCCTCATCGTGACTTCGACATTCACCGGGAATTTCTTAAGGGATAATGTCTTACCGCTGTCGGTCGATGGCAGCGGGATGCGTTCGATAGCTCCTGAGGAGAGGGAAATAGAAGATTTGACTTCGCAGGTCGAGCCACTGAATGAATTTTTGATACGAACATCGCCTACCCAGATATGCGGCACGCCGACGAGGAGTAATTCCCGCAGAATACCGGTAAAATTACGTTGGGAAAAGATATGTTTTTGGGTAAATGCCGGCATAGGGGACACGACGAGCTCGAGGGTATTCGTACCGGCTACGAGCATACGATCCGGCATTTTGATATAGAAGGGGGTCATACCGCCGAAATACCGTCCTACATATTGGCGATTGATATAGACTTCTACTTCATCGCTGACGCCGGCGCAGTATAATTGCCAGTTGTATTTCTGGATAAAATCCTTCTCAATGCGGAGAGATCTGCGGTAGGTGACTTTACGCGACTCCGGCTCGGAGAAGGGTAAATCTACGACATCCCAGGAGTTCCCGCCGTCGCTGCTGCGCTCCCATTTGCCTTGTAAACTGCTGACAAATCGAGAGGTAGAAGGAATCAGCGCCCGTACATGCTCCTTGCTGAACGGTTTGTAATCCGGCTGCTGTGCCAAGGCAGTACTGCTGAATACACTGCCGGCAATGACGATGCAAAGGGCGGCTGCCATGAGAAAAATTCCGCGGAGGCGGCGTAAAGAAGTATCGAAACAATCTAACATAAATAATTGGTCTAAATGAAAGAAAAACAAAATAATGCGGAATCGAGAAGCACTTCTGTCCTGACATTTACGGCAAAATTAGCCCTTCTTTCCGCCACAAGCAAACAAACTTGTTTTTCATCCGCATACAAACTCCTTGCCAAGTTTTGCCCGGGGCATAATATTCTGCCTGTTCAGGGCGGCTTGCCGGTGGAATTACAGTGAAGTACGGCTCAAATGCGATGGTCGGACACACGATTTGTTCAAGGATATGGCATGGATTCACAGAGTATTTCATTCAAAATACAATGGGTTGTTACCGACAGCTTGCGGCTCGAGAGACAGAGGTCCGCCAAAACGCTATTTCTTGCCAATACCGGGATAGGGAGGAACTGGTTAGCTTATATAACTCCGGCGCGATCGTTATTTTCTCTCCGGTAATACCTGCACTATGCGCAGTTATTGAGGAGGGAAGCGGGTATCGGCGCGAGCATCGCAGATGTTTTTCCACGAGCATGGACACAGAAAATTCAAAGCCGCTTTCGGGAAAGCGGCTTTGAATTTCACAGGATGATTTTGTCGCAGATACTCTCCTTACGGATGGAGCTTTTCAATAGCAGAACGAATAATTCCGATTCCTTCCTCCAGATTATCAGGAGAGAGATTCAATGCCGGACGGAACCGAACGGAGTGGTCGCCACAGCCGAGAATCATCAAGCCCTGATGGAAGCATTCTTGCAGGAGCTGCTTGCGTAGTGCGGAATTTGCAACATCGAAGGCACGAAAGAGACCGCGTCCACGGGGATTAGAGATGAGAGTGGGGAATTCTACAGCCAGCTCGGTCAGGTGCTTGTGGAGCTTGTCGCCCATTATTTGTACATGACCGACGAGCTGCTCCTGCTCGATGATTTCTAAATACTTGGTAGCTCTCGCCATATCGACGAGATTACCGCCCCATGTGGAGTTAATTCTGCTTGAGGAATGGAAGACATTCTCCGGTACATCATCGACTCTTGAGGTGACGACGATACCGCAGACCTGCATTTTCTTGCCGAATGCCATGATATCGGGTGTGACGCCTAATTGCTGATGCGCCCACATCGAACCCGTCAGCCCGACTCCTGTCTGCACTTCGTCGAATATCAGTAAGGCATCATTCTCGTCGGCAAGCTCGCGGAGAGCTGCCAGAAATTCCGGTCGGAAGTGATTGTCGCCGCCCTCACCCTGAATCGGCTCGATGATTATCGCGGCGATGTCGTCGGGGTGAGAGAGGAAGCTTTGCTTGATTTGGGCAATTGAAAGCTGTTCTTCAGCAATAACTTGCGCGAGATTGTGTTCGTTTAAAGGGAATTGAATCGCCGGATTATGCACACGTGGCCAATTAAATTTCGGATAGAGATTTGTCTTGGTCGGGTCGGTATTGGTCAGCGACATCGTGTAGCCGCTGCGTCCGTGGAACGCGCGACGGAAGTGGAGAATCTGATGGCCGCGTTCGTGCAGGTATCCTTTCGCAAAGTTTTTGCGGACTTTCCAGTCGAAAGCCACTTTGAGTGCATTCTCGATAGCGAGCGCGCCACCTTCGACAAAAAACGCATACCGGAATTCGGGCGGAACGGCGACGGTGAAGAATGTCTTGACAAAAGTCGCCATTGCTTCAGTATAAATATCGGAATTCGAGGGCTTATTGACAGCAATATGGCCCAGATACTTCACAAAGTCGGGCTCCATCATCGCAGGATGATTCATGCCGACGGGTGTCGAGGCAAAGCAGGTAAAAAAGTCAAGATAGCGATGACCATTTCTGGCATCGATGAGATTGGCACCATTGCTGCTATACAAATCGAGGACATATTCAAAGCCGTCGATAAGCATGTGTTGCTTTAAATCGGCAAGCACATCATCAGGACGCACGGCGTAGCGGGGCGTATACGTAGAATTCATAAGTAGTTCCTTGAGGAAATAGTATTCAAAAAAGAGTAGAAATAACAGGAAGTAGTAAGGTGAGTGCAGAAATTTCTGTCTTGTCCTCACCCCTGATAATAGTCAGCGAATGAAATCAAGCAAAATAGGCGGGAACAGCAGACGAGCGGTGAAGGCAAGCAAGAAGAGCGTCCCTCAGAGCGAGACCACTCAAAAATGAGCCGCCACGAATCGTGCCGTGCGATGAAAGCGATAGCGATGCAAAAAGGGTTTTATTTCTCATAACACCGCAAAAATACAAAATTTGACAGAAAGTACACGAGGATAAGACCGCTATTTATTCATCGTATGTGTCTTGAAAATGCGAAAATATTGGATGAATCAAAGAAAATATTTGTTCAATTTCCAACGATTAGATAACTTGCAGTATTATACAACAATTCATTTCCATTTATAATAACGGAGAATAGTTCAATGTCCCCGAAAGACGCAAAAAAACACATCTACAAACACAACTTCATGCATTATGCCATACTGCTTGGAATGCTGTGTTCCATTTCTTATGTTTTCTATAGCTTTATCATTCCTTCGGCGGTAGAGGGTGCGGTTGTATCCCTTTTTAAGCCTGAGGGAGATAAGGCGCTTGGGAATTTTGACGGAGTACGGGCAATGGGTTCTCAAGAGTCGTCACGCTACGTAAAGGGCGGTCCACTCAAGGGTATGATTAATACAGAGTTTATCTTTGATTTTACTACTGTCAACCGCACAGAAGAAAAAGACGGATATTCAAAGCATTCGGATGAATGGATTGTGAAGGCACCGAAATTGGGTGAAGAAGCGATTGTATTACAGCCGGCTCTTGGCTTTTCAATCCTTGCATTCGTTTTTGGCGCAGGTCTTTCGTTAATGCTTTCGATGATTATGCCGTCTGCTCTTGGGTATATGGCATTTAAAGTAGATCGTGAAATTGGCCACACGAAGTCGAAAATTCGTCTCCAGACAGGATTTAACGACGATATCGTGAATGTACTTACGATGTCGGAGAAGGATCTCGAAGCAAGTGACCGCGATCATATCGCCAAGGTATTCCGCTATGTATGGGACAGAACCGAGCCCGAAGAAGACGTCACCGGAAAGCAAGGTATCAAATTCCATGCAGTATTCGACGAAAATGTCGATATCATTGAATTCCGCAACGAAGTACTGTATCTGAGAATTAAAGAATTCTTCTCTGATTTCGTGATGAAAGAAATCATCGATACCAAAGAAGCACAGTCCTACAGCCGTAACCGCCTCAAATTCCTCCGTGGATTGCGCCTGTACATGTCACATCACTTTACCGAAAAATATGCAAATAACGTTACCGGTCTCGCATACTTCGGTGCTGCTATTCTGATTATTATCATCGGTGTTCGCGGTCTTAAATTTATCCCTCCGACACGTCCTTCGATGATTTTAGGCGCTATCTTTCTTGAAGGCTCGATGCTTGGTCTGCTCGCTTTCTCACTCGTCTATACCGAAGAAGAAGAGCGTATGGACAGAATGCTCAAGAAAATGGAAGATGCAAGCCGCAATCAGTTAGAAACACTCGAAGATGTTTCGAAAGATATGCACAAAATGTCGGTAGCATTGGTAGAAGGTAATTCTGATCTGATCAAAACTAAAGTAAATCAAGCAGTGACAGAATATCTTTCTAACCCGAACAACCTCCGCGGTGAGCTTGCCGATGAGCTCGGTAAAATCGTGATGAACGCACTCAGCAAGGGAATTACCACCGGAATGTCGAAGTAATTACTGCTCATACGCTGCACACGTTCACTAGTCATGAAAGTCGTATTTCTCCCGGGAAATACGACTTTTCTTTTGTGCAGATGGAACATTTTAACCAGTTCACGGAGTTAAATGTGCCCACGCATACGCAATTCAATCCATAGCTAGCCCTTTTTCTACACATTTCGGGAAAGAATAAGCAATATGATTCTCCAACCTCTTGCAAAAACAATACTTATCTTTGTACTTGTACTGTTTTTTCATCGTGTGTCGGCGCAGCAGTCTGTTCAGGTGGTATCTTCGCAAGATGGTGTGCGTGTCATAATTCACCGGCCGCAGGTCACCCTCAAGGCTCTTACTTCCACAACGAATGGTGCATGGATAGACAGTAAATATGCTTCCTTCCCGGTCTCGAACATTAGCCCCGCTCTCCAGAGAATCCGTCTCTTTCTTGCTGTCCCGCCAAGCGGAGAACTGCCGATTTCGCTACAGATACACCGTTCACGTCCGCTTGGGAATACACGGCTGGCATCCGTAAAAGATGTTCACTCAGCCGCTGCTTCTGCTCCTCAGACTATCCTCACTACCGAGCGCCCTGTTAAGGCAGATGCTACGCTTCGGCGGTTAGGCATCGAGCGTGGAGTGGCAATAGCCGAGCTGGATATTCAGGCGTTTACGAATACTGCAGACGGTGATTTATCGGTCATGGACTCGGCGAGTATCGAAATACGGTTCCCAACGCCACTGCCAATCGTTTCTGCACCTCTCTCGTCGCTCGATCAGACAAGCTTTGCTCATATTGCCAACCAATCTCAGATTCCATCTTTACTCGCAGAGAATGAAGCCCGGCTCCGCAAGCAGAATTCTACACGCAAGCTGCAAATGCCGGCTCCCTCGGCATGGTACAATCCTACAACGACTTATCTCCGTGTGTCGACAACCACCGACGGCGTAGCCCGGCTCCGTGCGCGCGATATTCTTGCTGCTGCACCCGAATGGAACGGAAAGGCAAGCAAAGGACTCCACCTGTTGCGCAAAGGTATAGAAATTCCGCTTGGCTTTGCTCAGGATGATGGTACTCTCGGAACAGACGATGAGCTCTATTTTGCCGGTCAGAGAGCTATCGGTGACTCGACCTGGCGGAGCTGCCTCTCGGATGAAACGGTCTATTATCTCTATTATGATGCAGCCGTTGACAGTAAGAGATTCTCTCCGTTCCCGAATGCTGCAACACCAACTTCCGATATCAGGTCGGTTCGGATTACCCGCCACATCGAACAGGACAAGGTTTATCATGATGGTGACTACGGTCTCTCAGCGGGCATTTCGGTATTCAGGTCAGATATCCTCTACAATGAAGGATTCTACTGGTCCAAACTTGCTAATAATTTTGGTGCTGCTCCCTTTACGCATCAATTCTCTATGACACCCTCCGAGCTCGACACCGACTCACTTGAGGTACGCCTTGGCTACCATACGATTACTCTCAATGAAGATAGTTCTAATAATCCTGTTCTTGATCCCAATTACTCACTCTTCGCCTCGTTCAACGGCTTGCAGCCGCAGACACGCAGTGTGAGCGGTATTGTGACGGATGCTTTTCGTTTCACGCTCACTCCTGCAACGGCAGCAGCGGGACTAAACAGTATCGAATTCCGGTCGTTACCCGTGCCGAACTCTGCCGACAATCAGATTCGTATATCGAGCGTGCTTGTTGATTATATTGAGTTCAATGGCCATGTGAAGCCCTTTGCCGATAATGGCAAGGCAGATTGGGTCATCGATAATCGTACAGAGAGCTCACGGCTGCCTATTCGGGATGTACAGTCGGAAAAGGTGGTTATCCTTGATACGAACCACTCGTATCTGTCAATGAAACAAGCTGTTTCCGGTACGACAATCCGTGCATCGGCTATCGTTGGCGCGCCGCTGAGAGCATCAATCGGCATAAACTCAACTACGGCTGTCAATGCCGATACGGCAGGATTGTATGTTGCAATCTGTGATGCACCTGTTTATGACAACGTGCGAAGCCGGCGTTTTAACGGTAATTCAGATGACGTTCGGGCGTATATTGAGTCTGCACTCCCGGGAAGTATGGTCGTCTGCGTGATGAATGACTCGTTGGCTGTTTCGTCGTCAACATCTTCATATTTAAAGGAGTTGGGAAGCATTGAAATTTCAAAGCTTTCGCCGCGTACATCATGGGCGGCATGCTTCCGAATGGGAGCCGGTCTAGTGGCTGAGAAACGGGGAACAGTGGCCTCAGTGGCTGAATTTGTGCCGCATTCGGGTGGCCGGTCCTATCAGACCGATATCACACTCGCTCCGGGAATGCAGTATGCGCTGTGGGCGGCCGATACCGCTTCGGCTGAGGTAGCTGCTGTTCGGCGGGAACCAATGAGTAATCTGCTCGATACATCCAATGGGCATTATGATGCTATAATCATCACTCATCCGAAGTTCACGGAACAGGCTAACCGACTTGCAAAGCATAGAAGTACGCAAGGATGGAAGGTAGCTGTTGTCAGTGTGCTCGATATATATAAGGAATTCTTTGACGGTGAGCAATCTCCGCATGCAATTCGGAAATTCCTGCAATATGCGAATCAATACTGGCCCAAGCCGGCGCCTGCCTATCTGACGATTATGGGTGATGCGACCTGGGATCCGAGGAAAAATCTGCTTGGCTCAATCAATGAAAATTATGTGCCTACCTATGGATTTCCGACGAGTGACTTTTGGTACACATTGCTCGACGGCAATGACTTTTTGCCGGAGATGGTCGTTGGCCGGCTTCCGGTCAATACTACGGAAGAAGCTGCAAATGTCGTCGATAAGCTTATTGAATATGACAGCTTACCGGCGGCGCCCTGGAAAAAACTCTTTATGTTTTTATCGGCCAAGGGATTTGATAATGCCTTCCAAACAGTCGAAGAGATAATACGTAACCTGCCATTATGCGGTGATACTCTTCATATCGGCAGCGATGGAGGTGTGACTGTTGATTATACCAAGACGACAAAAATTAGAACAGCAATCAACAACGGCACACTCTGGCTCGCTTTTAATGGACATAGTTCAGCTGATTTTTTTGAATTGGACGGATGGCGAGTGGAGGATTTGAATAATTTTTCACGGTATAATATACTCACTACTTATTCCTGTACAAGCGGCGACTATGCCAAAGCAGATGGTGTATGCCGCAATGAATCGTACGTGACGGCGGCGCGCAAAGGGTCGATTGCTGCATTCGGCAATACAGGACTCGGGGTCACCGATATCGATGCAACGGTCTTTTATAATATGTACAAAACAGTCGTCTATGATACGATTCGTCGCTTGGGTGATATCCTCAAGGCCGCAAAATTTGGCTATGAATGGGATGCCAATGGTCAAAATATGATGATGCAGCACCTTCTCCTCGGTGACCCGCTCACCCGCCTGGCACTCGATAATCAGAGCGACCTCTATATGATGCCGCAAGAGGTAAAAGTGACGACTACACTCGGTAATCCAACCCTCAGTGAAACAGACTCCATGGCGTTTGTAGCCTTTACCCTGCGTAATGCAGGCGTGAATGAAAGCCATGATATACCACTCAAGATGATTCATCGGTATGATGGCGGCGTGGACACAGTACTTCAGAAATACGGAGAAATATGCAGCCGGCTCGACCTGCGGACCGCTGTGCCAATCGTCAATCAACCGGGAACGCATACGCTTACTTTCATCATAGACCCGGATACTACCCTCAATGAATCGAGAATAACAAATAATAGTATCACTATCAGTTTTGAAGTATTTAGCGCCGGACTCTCATCGCTTGACCCACGTCCGTATTGGGATGTGGATGCCTCGAAACCTGCGTTTCGCTTCGTCATGCCGCAACCGATAGCGCAGCCGGAATTTGAATTCCGTATTGAAAAAACCAACGGTAGCAGTGTGCCGCTGGCTGAGTTTACGGCCACAGAATCTTCACGGGAGCTAACAGTAACTAATTTATTTATAGAATGGTTGCCGGATGTTCAGCTGCAATCGGGCGAGTCCTATTTGCTTCTAGCGCGCCTCAAAAACACTCTTTCCGGACGCGTGAGCGACTGGCTGAAAGTGCCCTTCTACGCTGCACAAACACTTAGAGGTAATACTGCTGTATGGCGGCAGAAAAGCACATCCGAGCTTACCGGTAATTCAATCAGCAATTTGACAGCCGTTGAAAACGGAGATACTTCCGGACTCCGGCTCTATAGCTTTATGCTGCCGGTCACAGCGTATTCATGCGGTAATGGTGGCGGCAGTCGCTATGGCAGAACAGTCGTCGGAGAGCATGAATATACTGCAACCGTAGACCAGACCAGCTTCTCGATCACCCATCTTCCACCGCATGATACAATTGGAACTTATCGAGATTTTTATACGTTCGGAAGAGGTAACCTCAAATGTAACAGTGCAGTACGCTACCTCCAAGACTCAATTCCGGATGGAGATTTGGTGATAATTACGGCTGCCGATGCCTGCTTTGACGGGTTCGCTTATAATCATCCGGATAGCATAGGATCTATGACCAATCTGATACGGGTACTCAAAGAGAAATACAGCTCGACGTTAATCGACTCGGTCTTCTACGGTGTAAGCTACCCGAATGGTCGGGAGTTTGATCCACAGTGGAGGTATCTTGCGTCGTGGTCTATTATAACCCGGAAAGGCGACTCGACCTTCAAGGCAGTAGAGGCATTCGGAAGCCGATTTGACACGGTCGTTGTGCACGATTCCATACGATTCTACGCTTTGAGCGGAAGTCTCGTAACACCTGTCATCGGTCCCGCATATTCCTGGGACTCTCTCTCGATCATGTCCCATGTGCCTCCGAATTCATCACTTCGAACGGAAGTGTATGGAAAATCAAAACAATCCGATATCGAACAATTACTCAAAGTATCCGATTCCATCCGTATTTCTCTGGCTGATATATCGACGAAAGAGTATCCGTACTTACGTCTAAAAACAGAACTCAGACGCACACAATATACTTCAGAACCAATGCTATCGGGCATTTTCTGTACCTATACACCCACCGTAGAATATGCTGTGCTGCCCGGCAGCACACAAATAGATCCGGAGACAGTACTTCGTGGCGATACTTCCGGGTATACGGTAGCCGTGACCAACATTGCCAAGCGCGGACTGGCTGATACTTCTCTACTGTCGGTCATCAATCTGCCCGAGCAGGGAGCAGGGAATATGCTGCTGCGTCAGTATACATTGCCACTGCTTTTGACGGGTGAAACACGTCAGTTTAATGATGTGCTTGCAAGTAATGAAGTAGCATCTGTCTCACAGCTGAGTGCTATTATTGATGAAGCATCCGTTCTCAATGAACTATACCGATTTAATAATTCCGGTGCAGCGCGCTATCATGTTCGCGAAGACACCATCAAGCCGCGGGTGGAGCTCCTCGTCGATGGGATTTCCGTACGTGACGGTGATTATGTCGCTCCCACACCGAGATTCGAAATTCTCGTTCGTGACAATTCACAGCTTGTTATCGATTCCGGTAAAATCCGCGTGCGTATTAATCGCTTTGTACAGCCGGACACGACGACCCGTGAGGCGGCGTTCCGACAGATAAGGGGGAATGGTGATTTGAGGGTGAATTTTACGTTTATCACCCGTCGCCTGGAAGAGGGTGAGAATTTTGTACAGATTATTACCGAAGATGCTACTGCGAATAAAGATACGCTTCGTCTGTATCTCAATGTAGCACAATATGCGGCTATCAGTTCAGACCTCGTCGTGCCGAATCCTACTACCGGCAATGCGTCCATTCGTTTTCAGTATGTAGGTCTTGAGCAGGATGTGCCGGCGACGCTGGATGTGTTCAACGTATCCGGACAGTATATCCGTACAATTACGACGACCGCACGGATTGGTGCCAATTCCTTTGAATGGGACGGCTATGACCGCTTTGGCGATAATGTGCCGCCGGGTGTGTATGTCTATCGCATTAATGTACAGGCAGATAATTATACCGATACACTTTTTGGTAAAATCATGGTCACGGAGTAAGTTGACAAACCGGCTTACATTAATCATTTTCCTGAAAAATAAAGGGCTTATCTTCCATTAGATAAGCCCTCGTTTTTTATTGGGGAGGCGTCGTATCGTACTTACTCGGCCACTTCTACGCCATGATAGCAGAGACCGGAGTTTTTACAATTTGTATGATTCCCCGGCACATTAAACCATGTTGCGATATTGGTGGTTAATTGACTGTATGGCATATACGTATGAATCGAATCGACTTGCCCGTTCACATTAAGCGCTACTTGTGCAAAGAGCTCAAAAAACGGCATATACTTCTGAAGTTGTTTAAAATGCTTGACGGTCTTGACGATCCGATACGCCAACTCGAATGCGCGCTCACAT
>JBPOHH010000127.1:0-4249 GCA_052035765.1 Bacteroidota bacterium | reverse complement strand
GGGTAAGGGGAGTTTCCATAGAACGTTTCCTTAGGAGAATGAAGAGAAGCCAGAATTGACCGAATAATTTAGCTGCAAATTAACCAAATCTTGGGAAAAACTCAAGAATCAGCTCGAAATCATCGTACATAGAACAAGCATATCCACCTCTGCAATGTCCTAGGCATGAAAATGGTACTGAAGGAATGAGTAGTTCTATATACATTCAATTTGAAGGAAGCCCGATAAAAGATAAAATATCGATTGAAGCACAAGGCGGGTTTGGTGAGAGAGAAATCTCAGGAGGATGTATAAAATGAAACGTTCCGACACGAGAGCTACTCATGTCGGAACGTTTTCAAAAATAGTATCAATGTCTCATGCAGTGGCAGTCTCCTTATTTCCCATACCAAGAATAAGCCCTACCACGCCGCCCATAATCGAACCCATCACGGTGGATGCTGCTACATCAGCCACTATAACTGTATATCCTACATAGAGATTCATCATTGCCATGAATTGTAAATCTATAGATAACGAATAGAGTACTGTGATGGCCATACCTGCCATTAAACCGGATTTGAAGTCTTTAATCCCTGCCCAACGATTGAAAATAAATGCGTAGGCCAATGCCCAAAAGAACCCGGAAATGAACATAACAGCTAAATCCGGCGGCTCTTTCATGAGTCCGGCGTATTGAACGGTATTTGCTTTCATGTAATCCATGAGAAGCATACCATAGACCACCCACCCAACCAAAAAATTCGACACTGCACCGCCAAGAGCGGCTAAGAGAACCCGTGCATTCATACTACTCTCCAAAAAAGATTATAAAAATGAATTAAACAGACCGACAATGAGAACCAATTTTACAGGCGGTGTGGGTAGATTGTGCCGACGTGACCTTTTTATAACTTGTATTACCGTAACTCTCCATTTTTGGCTCAAATTTACAAAATATCACTTCGCGCAGCAAACAATATTTTTCAAGGAATTAGAACAGCGCGTCTGTACTTAGAAGTCAAGTAAATCGAATCGGCTGTATCAGACTAAATGATTCGTTTGTTCACATGATTACTCAGCATTAATTCGTACCAATTCTTTGGCGAATACCTTACGTTCTTGCAACGCCATCCGGCATTGAAGATACTGAACGAGACAATGGAGCTGTACAAATCCAGAGGTCTGAACCAAGATGTACGAAGCACATGCCCACTACCGCCACCCTACTTGGAATACAAAGAAACGTATGTTAAAAATTAAAGGATTTCCTATTTGAGCAATTGCTGAACCGTAATTTTGTGGCTGAGAGTTTGTAAATTGCGGTGAAATTACCGTAGTAAGCACATTGCTAACGCGTTTGCTCTCGTTCTTTTGAAGGATTTCTTATGAATATTTGCGCCATGTACGGACTGATTCTCCTCCTTGCAACACTAACATTTACACCGGCTTCCGCTCGTGAATCCACTCTCTGGAAGGGACGCACCGTGCTCGCGCCGAATCCTGCCGTCGGTCGCCTCGATGAAGTATTGGGGAATGTTGCAATGGTGCGGCTGCAACCTGGATATTCTTCCCAACGTGATGCCAAAGAAGCACTTGCTTCGATTGGTGCGACAGTGATTGAGCCATTCCTCCTGCCCGAACAAAGCATCCGCTATCAGACCAAAACCAAGAGCAATACCATTCTTTCGCCGACACAGATTTCGGCGATTCTCCGCGCGGAAGAACCCTTGCTCCGCACCTATATCATTGAATATTCAGGAGATGACTCGCCGGAGATGTTTTGTTCGAAAGCCGTCACACACTGCGGCGTCATCGAAATTGCCGAGCCGTATTATCTCCCCAAAATTGCCGCCGGTGGCGCACCCAACGACTCACTGTTTGCCGATCAGGCGTCACTCAAACTCATGAAAGCAGTCGAAGCATGGGGAATTTATGAAGGAGATTCGTCCGTCGTGATTGCTATCAGTGACACCGGTGTACTGCAGGATCACGAGGATATATTCGGTTCGCTTTGGGTGAATTCCAAAGAAATCCCCGGCAACCGTCAGGACGACGACGGCAATGGCTATCCCGATGACTATATCGGGTATAATTTCGCTGCCAAAGATGACGCCACCGCGCCGGGTACGACCTATAATAAGATACAGGGACATGGAATGTTTGTAGCAGGAATTGCCTGCGCCACGCCGAATAATACCGTAGGTCTCGCCGGCGCGGGGAACAAATGCCGCCTCTTTCCGCTCAAATGCAGTCCGGACAATTCCGGCGGTAGTATTGTCTATGCCTATCAATCGATTATCTATTCTGCACTGATGGGTTTTCCGGTGGTCAATTGCAGCTGGACTTCCTTTAATTACTCCTGCCTCAATCAATCAATTATCGACTATGCGGTGAGCCGGAATGTCGTCGTCGTCGCAGCAGCGGGCAATCATTTTGCCTCTACTCCTGTGTATCCTGCGAGCTATCAGGGCGTGCTTGGTGTAGGACTCAGCGATCCGGAAGATAATGTCTATGCAGCCGCATCCGGGTATGGAACCAATGCCGCAGTCTTCGCGCCGGCACATTTCACGTGGACGACTTTTGTCAATGATGGAGAATATGCCAAAGTTGGCTATGGCACATCCTACGCCTCACCGCTTGCTGCCGGAATGATGGGATTGATACGTTCACGACACCCGGAGCTCACACCCTTGCAAGCCATTGCCTTCGCTCGTCTTTGCACCGATAATATAGAAGATAAGAATCCTGTGTATCGCGGGAAAATCGGTGGTCGGCTCAATATGCTCAAGGCCGTGACTCTTGATCCGATGTCAATGCCGGCGCTCATTGTCAAGACTACGAGTGTGGTCTCCGACGCAGGATTCTCACGGCTGTTTTCTTCAGCGGGACTCAACGAAGGAACATTATATGTTGAGGTCAAAAACGTGCTTGCCGCGGTAAAAAATACCGCAGTTCATGTTTCCACTCTCGAAGATTCCCTCCATCTAGTAACGATACGAGATTCAATTTTTACGATTGATTCGATTGCAAAGGATGGAATTCTTGTACTCAATTCGGGTATGAAATTCTCCGCCAAACCCAATGCCACACAATGTATTCTGCGTTTTGACTTTACGTCCGTTCTTTCTAACGGCGATACGCTTCGTGATTTTGCGCTCATTAATTTCACGCCGCTGCCCGAATATTACACACATCATACGGCAGGGGATTCGCTTGTGTTCTCTATCTCCGACGGCGGGAATTTCGGCTATACCGATTTCCCGAGGAATAATCAGGGCGTGGGCTTCCGCTACGCGGGTTCGTGCAGCTATCTCTACGAAAGCGGAATCATGGCAACTAATGGTAAGTCAAGTATTGTGAGTCAAATACGGAATGCTACGCGTGTGAAGGATACGTTTTTTGTACCCGTGAAACAGTTCAATTTTACCGAACCGTTATCCGGTATAATCGAAGATCAAGCCGCACCGGATTCAGTGAAATTAAATGTTCAGATTCTTCATCGGCTTGTCAATTCCGGGAGCGCGTCCGTGGCGCGCTTTGATATGAACGTTGCGCGGATGGTGAAAATCCTCGAACCCATCACTGTCGGGCATTATTTTAATTGGCATTTTGGCGGCGGGGAAGCGAAAATTAATGGACGCCTGCTACCTGAAGCCCTGCCGGACAGCTTGAAGTCTCAATCAGCCGCCGTCATGCTGCAGTCCACAACAACGAGCGATGTCATCGGTTGCGCGGTCGTTTCCTGCGCCTCAGGGTACACGCCAATGTGTAGAATTTTTGATAATTCAATTACCTATAACGGCTTCACGAACGGTGAGAAGATGGACGTGATGAACGGCCCCGTTCGCGCCGATGCCGTGACTTCCGGTGACGTCGGTCTCAGCATTGGGATGAAAATTGACACTCCTGCTGCCGGGCTCGAACCCCGCCAACCCACTGATTACACGCTTCTTATAGCAGCAGCTAAGAATTCTCAGGAACTTATTGCCAAGCTGCGATCCGCAATTGCAAGCGCATGCGGCGCACTAAGTGTAGAAGCGGATGTACCTGCACTTCCCGGTGAATTGTTGATTATCCCTACGCCGACAAGCGGTATGCTCACACTCACTGCACCGGCAACATCAGCCGCCGAAATTCACATCATGAATCTTCTTGGCGAACATATATTGCCGGTCGAAGTTGTGGCAAGTGAGAGAGGCATTGTACATAAAATGCTTGATATTACTGCACTTCCGGCAGGGACATACATCATACAGGTGCGTTCCGG
>JBPOHH010000762.1:0-2090 GCA_052035765.1 Bacteroidota bacterium | reverse complement strand
GAACAGTACTTAATGGAGTTTGGTGGGCATAAACATGCTGCAGGACTCACACTTGAGGAAGCAAATATAGAGGCACTCCGCGAAGCGTTTGATGAATATGCCAGCTCCCACATGTCAGAGGAAATGCTCATCCCTGAGCTGCTTATCGATGCGGAAATGCGACTCAATGAACTCTCACCGGGATTTTTTGACGTAATTAAAAAATTCGCTCCGTTTGGCCATCAGAATCCCAAGCCAATTTTTTATTCCAAAAGTGTCGTCAGTGCCAACGGTGTAAAGGTCGTCGGCAATAACCATTTGAAATTCCGTGCGCTACAGTCGAATTTTATTATTGATGCGATTGGATTTAATCTTGGTGATAAGATTTCACTCTGCACAGGTGGCAAGCCGTTTACGATCGCTTATACGTTAGAGGAGAACACTTACAACGGTACTACTACACCACAAATATCCATCAAAGATGTTCGTGCTGATGTATAAAATATGTAGTGAAAGAATTCTTTCCTGACTTTTCCATTTTTTCAAAAAATGTCTTTGGGTGCATTTACCGTTAGAATTGCAGTCGTTGTCTCATTGGGTACACTTTCAATTGCAAATGTCCCTCCCTGCACTTCCATGATTTTTTGAGTGATAACGAGCCCAAGTCCATTCCCCTGCTGCTCATACTGCTTCCTCTCGAATTGCTGATATCCTCCGATGCTTGCAATTTGTTCGGGCGTCATTCCCCGTCCCCGATTTTCAATTTTCAATGTGAATTTACCGCCCATCGCTTTTCCTCGAACCATTACCTTCGTTTTCGGTTCCGAAAATTTCAAAGCATTATCCAACAGTTCTTCGACTGCTTTTAAAAAGTAGAGTGGCAGGATACTAATCGGCGAGTCCGTCACCTCCATTATGATATCATCGGCACGATTATAGGCAGTAGATTTTGAACTAATAGCATCAAAAATAAGCTCTTCGGCGGAATGAGTGACTTCATCAAGCAAATCACCCATCGACTGCAAGTCATTGGAGAGAATTTCGAGACGGGTGTAGAAGAGAAAATTCTCGGTTACGCGGTGAAGACGTCGGGCTGAAATTGTAATTTCGTCAAACATTTCCATTGCATCTTCGCGGTCAAGCACATCGTAATTATCACGCATCATCTTGGTAATTCCCAAGATACCATTGAGAGGGGTCAGGAATTCATGCGGCAGCGAGAATGCAATGTTCGTGCGAAGGTTGTCGAGCTTTTGTTCGGCACTTTTCTTAATCTCCTCGCTTTTTGCAAGCCGCGTCTTGACAGCAGTCACTAATTGATCGTGTTCAAAAGGCTTGGTAAGATAATCATCAGCTCCAAGATTCATCCCCTGACGTATATCTCCGGCGTCTGCCTTCGCAGAGAGGAAAAGA
Source organism: Bacteroidota bacterium (assembly GCA_052035765.1). Lineage (GTDB taxonomy): Bacteria > Bacteroidota > Ignavibacteria > Kapaibacteriales > UBA961 > JADJXV01. The sequence goes on along the minus strand of JBPOHH010000762.1, from coordinate 698 downwards.
AATGGTACGGTGGCCAGCGGTGGATAGGCACGTAATTCCTCTAGTACTTCGTAGCCGCTTTTCTCTGGCATCATAATATCGGATACCACAAGGTCGGGCAAGCATTCCTTGGCAAGATTAATGCCTGATGCACCATTATCGGCAGCAAATACATTAAATCCATTGATGCGCAAAATAAGCTGAATGGCCTCGCGGATTAAATCTTCATCTTCGATAACTAGTATTTTTTTCATAGTATAAGCTGAGTAATTTCCTGTTTGATGTGTTATTGGATAGGTAATTCCACTTTGAAGGTAGTGCCTATATTTACTTGACTTGAGACGCTGATTTCACCGCCCAATAAATCTATGGATTGCTTTACAATCGCAAGTCCAAGTCCTGTGCCGGAAATATTGCCAACGTTTTCTGCCCTGCGAAACGATTCAAATACACTACCTATGCTCTCCTCCGGTATGCCGATCCCTCTATCTTGTACCTCTATCACGGCTGTATTATTTTCCCTGTAAATATGAACATCAATGTCCGTGTTCATCGGTGAATATTTGGCTGCATTCGACAGTAAATTCACCAATATCTGCCGAAGAAGCTTTTCGTCGGTTCGTATCCCAGAACCTATAAAATCGAACTTATAATTCACGGCATGCTTGTTCGCATCCGAAAACTTCAACTCCTCTATCACCGAAGCAGCGAGCTCAAAG
>JBPOHH010000239.1:0-2850 GCA_052035765.1 Bacteroidota bacterium | reverse complement strand
ACATCGATAGTCGTTGCCGGCTCAGGTGTACAGAAGACTCCGCTTTCCCAGGTTATATCGCAGTCTCCGACGCTTCCCTGAGCCGCTATCTGTATCTTGGCGGCAATTGCAATTGCATCTTCTTTGGAATATACACCATCGTACATCATACCGCCGGTATGGGATGCAAGCTCCCGAAGCGAAAGCTTAATTCCATTGGGTTCGGTTTCCGGTCTGGAATAAATTACGGCGATAAACTGAATCTTATTTGAGTCACAAATACGTTTGCATTCAAGGAGTTCTGCCGGCGTCAATTGAAACCACCACGCATCGGTAAAGAGCACCGCAATGCGTTTGTTCGTTCCATTCTTCGCTACATTCAGCAGTCCGGTCACACGGTGTAATAAATGTTCGGTAAAGTCATTGCCACCCTCGGCTACAATCCCCGGCAAGGCATCGGTGATTTTGGTCTTGTCCTTGGTAAAATCCTGCACAATGAGCGCACGGTCATCACAGGTCTGGAGAGCGAAGTCGGACATCGGAAACACCGTCAGCGAGCAGAGTTCGGCTACCGTATTTTTCGCCCATTCGACTGTTGAATGCATAGAAGACGAAATATCTATACTCATCGCAAGTGACACCACAGCAGGAGTTTGCGGTGGCGGACACTGCACATTGGTAATCGTTCGGGGAATACCGTTTTCCGTGAGAAAGAGTGACGGAATCGACGGTGACTGCTGCGTCCACGTGGCGTCGAATGCCGTGAATTTTGCTTTCATCACCGGATAGCCCAAGTCGTCAATTCCAAATAATCGCAGCGATTGGGCATGAAGAGGAAGAGCAAAGGCGATACTGAAGAGCAGGAGGTAGAGAAAGCGTATCATAGGCATGGGAGCAAAGTGAGCATAGAATATGTTGGATTGTCATAGAATTTGTTCAATTGTAGGTTATTTTACCACATCCACCCTCGTCGTCATCATCTCCTTATTCGTTCGCAACCTCAGCAAATATACACCATTTCCCAATATACTCAAGTCACTGGTAAGTGTATATTGTCCTGCTGCTTGCGTTTGATTGCTGAGAATTGTCTGCACGACTTGCCCGGTCATCGTGAGTAATTCTAATGTCACCGTCAATGGCTCCCGCAAACCGTACTGTATTTGGAGATTATCCTGCGCAGGATTCGGACGGGTGGAAAGTCTGAGAGAGAACACTGCAGGGATGAATTCCGATATCGGAGAATCGTGTCGTTCTACATCAGACAAACGGGCTATGTCACCCGATGTTGGGGAATGAACCGCAGTATCACCCGGAGTCAAATTGATGCGTTTGTCGTAGTGAAGAACGGGATAATCATTCGTCGAAAGAGTGTCGTATGAAATAAGAAAATAAGGAGATACTGTATCGTGCAACGGGTGAGGGGTATCAGCATGGAGATGTGTGGACGGATGAAGTGCGGAGTCGATAACTACCGATCTAGCCAAAGTATCTGCCGGGCGCTGCACGGGACACGAAACCCACAGTGACACGGTATGATCGTCACTTGCAGTTGCAAATTTGCTTCCGTCCGAACTAAACGTCACCCCAAACACACGTTCAGAATGTCCGATAGCAATTCCCATGACTTCGCCGGTATGCACATTCCAGAGCCGGGCTGTTCTGTCGAGACTACCGGTAACGATTCTCCCGCCGTCCGGACTAAATGCAACGCCAAAGAGAAAATCAGTATGTCCACTGAATGTGCGAAGCAGTGTCCGCTTGGCGGCATCCCAGATTTTTGCCGTTTTATCATACCCGGAAGTTGCGATTGTCCTCCCATCAGGACTAAATGCCACTCCCCATGCTCCACGTTCATGTGCCTGAATGGTATCGAGACAGGTACCGTTCCGAGTATTCCACAGCCGGAGGGTGCAGTCTTGACCAACAGTTGCTATTGTGCTGCCGTCCGGACTAAATGCCACGCCCCATACTTCTTTCCAATGACCTTTTAATACAAGGAGTTGTGTTCCTGATAATACATCAGAAACCACTGCTGTATTATCAGCGCTGCCGGTAACGATTCTTAAGCCGTCCGGACTATATGCCACTGCTATTACCTTGTTAGTATGGCACCGTAGAGTATGCAAAAGCTCGCCCGTGGCAGCAGACCAGATTCTGGCTGTGGTGTCGCTACTCACGGTTGCAATAGTACTTCCGTCAGGACTGAATGCCACTCCATACACATGATGCCTGTGTCCCTTGAGTATCCGGCGAATCGAACCTGTGACGGCATCCCGGATAATTGCTGTAGAGTCAAATCCTGATGTTACGATTGTATTGCCGTCCGGACTCCATGCGACCCCTCGCACAGTTTTGCGATGATCCGTATAAGTAGCTATTTTGTCAATAGGTTGAATGGAGCGTTGGTGTTGAGAGCTCGCCGGATACTGCTCAGTCGGTGCTTCACGGAATATCGCTTTCGTGTGCTGATATGGTGCAGGTGCGCCCCGTAGCGTGAGAGGTTGAAAATTTCTAAATCCGTAATTGAATAGATTGGGTCGAATGATATGCTGCTGTAATCCTGCTCTTCGGCTGAAGAGCTCGAAAGTGTATAACTCATGTATTGGTAAGGTGATAGACGGTAAAAACGGTTTCAGAAACCTCAGCTGAAACGGTTCATCGGCTATCGGATGGAGTCTCCCCAACCCAAAGATAACCTCTACCGAAGCATCGTGCTGATGGATATCCCGGTCAAAAAACGACACCGACTGCGCGTGCACGTCAACAACGCTCGCAAGACAAATGAAGAGTGTAATAAGGTGTTTCATAGTAAGAAGTTATAGTATGTGTTATTCTGCCGTGCCCCTCGCTTCTTCGCTAGGGCGGCTCGGT
>JBPOHH010000107.1:0-2544 GCA_052035765.1 Bacteroidota bacterium | reverse complement strand
AAATACGCCAATCCCTGTGCTCATTTGCGTATGCTAAATTGGACTTTGATATACTGTTTCCTATGCCTAAATGGTACCATTTATTACGTTGTGTTTGAAGACATAAAACTAAATCGCTGAGACTTTCGCGATTGGATAATTGGCCAAACATCATGCATAAAAGTTGATGCCAGCAGCTAAATTCTTTTGCTTTATAGTTGCCGTCGTAGCGTGCAACACACTTCTTGAAATCGTTTGGATCTAAAAATGAGACAACTTGGGAGAAAACATACGTACCTATATTCATGTTTCAATTTACTCAAATGTAAATTGAAATCGTTTGAACCTAAAAAATCATGTAAATTGCCATCTAGAAAGATGTTCCGAATGTTTGTTTTTCTGTCTTTAGGACGCTAGTGATATTAGGTAATAAACTTAGCCATAATCCTCAATTGGTGCATAGTGGGCAGCTGCGGGCAGGATTTACGAAAACATGGATGGGTTTTGGCGGCAAAGAAATGAGTGAACCAGCAGAATGGAGTTTTTTTAGTCAAGAAATTCTCATAGCTAAGGTTATTCCCAACGAACCGCTGAGATTCATTTACAAGCGTCAGGCAAAGTTACTTCAATATACTACATGCGAAGTTAAATTCCATTTTTTTAATAATGAGGTTGTACAACTCCTTAATACAATGGGAGCGACTGGAATCAGCTATTACCCGACGATTATCGAGCATAAGAAAGAGAAGCGTACTATAACGGAATACTCAGGAATTCAGATTACAGGTAGATTTGGTGATATTGATAGATTACGCGGTGAGATTATACCATATCCTTTACCCAATGGGAATGTAAGTAAGCGGATGAAAGGTATGTATTTTATCGATGACAATTGGGGTGGGTTAGATTTTTCAGTACATGAAAAAGGTGGGTTTATTGTTACTACTCAACGAATTCGAGATTTATTTGAGGAGCATAAGATTAGCGGCGCAGAATTCATCTCGTTATCCGATTATCTATTGCAAGTTACATAGCTTCGAGATGTGAAGTTCCCCCATTTTCCATCCGGGCAGTAGCGACAACTTCCCGACAACACGTACTTATGAAACGTACTGTTCGATATAGGTACGTACATAGCTCCTCTATCCACTAAAACTATCATCTTAGAAATACATGACTGCTTCATCTCGACAAGCTACGGGGATAACTATCATGCAGACGTTTCAGCGGTACGTGTTTACGGGTAGTTGTGGCAACTGTCCGGACGGGAAACTATAACCCTCATACAACCACGGAGTTTATCATGAATACTGTTCGAATAGTACTTCTTTGTTTCCTGATGCTTGGCGCACTCAGTAGCACTTCTGCTGACAAAGAAAAAACCAAAAAACCATTTATCTTGATAGATCGTAAAGAAGTAGTAGGACTCTGGCAAGGTGAATCCAAAATAATTGCGAGCGCTTGGGGCGATACGTATAGTTTCAGACCTGACGGCACTTTCACGTTCTATGTTAGTCAATTTAATGAACTTAGCAGACTTGTGAGTATCACAGGAACCTATCGCATTGACAGCAATATCCTGAAGCTAAATATTAAAAGTAGGAAAGAGCATACCGGCGGCATTATTGAGCGTGGCAATCCCGGTTTTGAGGGCGATTGGACTTTTCGAGATACAAAAGTCATTGAAGTAATTCAAGATACCAAGCAAAGCAACGAAGTCTTTATAGAATGGTGTGATACCTCTCCAAAACACCATTGCCTTTTCATGGATTCCAGGAAATTCTACAAGATTTCCTCCAATCCGAATGGGTATAAATAGCCTGAAATATTGATAGTTGCTGGGTTTAATTTTCTTGTAAGAAGAGCAGTTATTTCAATACTATTCAAAAGTACGACAAAGGCAACCATATTCTACAACTAGTAGAATTACAAACAACATACATTCTTGAACATTTATTTCAGCCATAACATATTGACAATTTCAGAAAAAGTATGAAACTCCCTTTATTGTTTGTTGCATCAATCATATTCTCTCTCTTTTTCCGTTATCAGTGTTTGCAGGCAATAGATAAGGCGGGAAACGTATTCCTTCTCGTCAATCCCCCGATAATCGCCTCTACACCGCCAATTTCCTAGACACACCTCCTCAATTCCCCTGCGGACCCGCTGCTTTGAAACAATTTATAGATACGGCTTTCATTCGGACAATTTCCCGAATCGACTATGAAGGCATTATTACGCTACAGTTTAAAATTGATACTCTTGGATTGGTCCATAATCTTGTGGTTGTTGGTCAAGAGAAGGGTACACCTATCTATAATGCATTCGAGAAAGTACAGCACACAATGCCCCGCTGGCAGCCTGGAATGCTTAATGGAAAGAAAGTGCGGTCGGTGTATAGTTTGCCGGTCGTTTTTGTAATGAGGTGACACTTCCCCGTCCTTCCGAGAGTATCGCTTCTTAGCGATGCCCTCGGTTTCCACGAAGAGGTGTATTTTCTGAAAGCGAGACCCAAAAACCGAGGGCATCGCGAGGACGCGATACTCTCGGGCAGTACCCAAAAAC
>JBPOHH010000098.1:0-3648 GCA_052035765.1 Bacteroidota bacterium | reverse complement strand
CGCTCGGCGATGACTTCTGCCATACGCTCGGATTTACCGACGAACAGCTCAATGACTTCTCGTTCGACATGCTTCGCGAACTCGGCTTCACTAAAGATGATATCGAGCTCGCCAATGACTATGTATGCGGCACGATGATGATCGAAGGCGCCCCACATCTCCGCGATGAACACTTACCGGTCTTCGACTGCGCCAACAAATGCGGTCGCAAGGGCAAACGCTACATCGAATACATGGCACACGTACGTATGATGGCAGCAGCACAACCGTTTATCTCGGGCGCAATTTCCAAAACAGTGAATATGCCCGCCGATGCAACGGTCGAAGATGTCGGCAGCGTGTATATGGAATCCTGGAAACTCATGGTGAAAGCTATCGCGCTCTACCGTGACGGTTCGAAACTCTCCCAACCGCTCAATTCCTCGAATTATGATGACTTAGATGAAGTAATCATGCTCGGCGATGAGGACAATCTCGACGAAACTCTCGGACAAAAAGAAGTACAGGAACGCATCATCGAGCGCGTTTATCACAGAGCAGAACGCCGCCGCTTGCCGAAGAAACGTCGCGGTCATGTTCGTGAAGGATATGTGGGCGGACACAAAGTCTTCCTCCGCACCGGTGAATTCGAGGATGGTACTTTAGGTGAAATTTTCATCGATATGTACAAAGAAGGCGCATCCTTCAAAGGACTCATGAATTGCTTTGCTGTACTTGCCTCCAAAGCATTGCAATATGGTATTCCTCTCGATGAATTGGTTGATTCCTTTACATTTACTCGCTTTGAGCCGGCAGGTCCCGTTCAGGGACATGAGGTCATCAAGAATGCCACCTCCGTCCTCGACTACATCTTCCGTTCCCTCGGCTACGATTACCTCAATCGCACGGATTTTGTCCATATCAAAGCCGTCGATGAAGTTCCCGCAAAGCCGCCCGTGAATCTGCCGAAAAGCCATCAGCCCAAAACAGATGCTCCGGCAAATCTCGCTCTCGACTTCGCCGATGCTACGCCCCGCGCCTCCGCGAAAATTACGCCTACCAATGGCAATGGCGGCACACTGACAAAAGTGTATGAAGCCAAAACCAAAGGATACACCGGCGAGCAATGCTCCAACTGTAGCTCCATGCGCGTCAAGCGCAACGGAAGCTGTACCGTCTGCGAAGATTGCGGCACGACAAGCGGATGTTCATAAATAATCCTGATTGATTCAACATAAAAAAGTCCTATTTGCCGGCAAATAGGACTTTTTTTATGTGTCGCTCCCCCCGAGAGTATCGTTTCTTAACGATGCCCTCAGTGTACAAGCCAAGCACGAGTGAGTATCGTTTCTTATCGATGCCCTCGGTGTACAAGCCCAGCACTCTTTACAGTAAGGATGGTATATTTCTCAGAGTCGTGGTAATTGAATGAATAGAAAAAAATAGTAATTTGAGATTGAATTCTTTCACTTCAAATGTTACGGAGATTCTATGAAACATTTTTTTACGCAGATTTCCCTGCTCTATCTCTTTATTATAGGAAGTTCTTTCCTTTATTACAGTGCCGACGCTGCTCTCCCTAGTAATACACCCGGCACCTTGCAGCATACCCTTGGCGGACATAGCGGCGAGATTCTCGACGCGAGCTGGAGTCCGGACTCTAAATATGTCCTCACCGGCAGCGAAGACAAAACGGCGATCATCTGGGATGCAGCGACCGGTAAACGGTTACATACGCTTAATACTAACTACGAGTATGGTGTTTATGAAGTACACTGGAGCCCCGACGGAACAAAAGTAAGTACCTGCGGTTCAGGAAAATCGTACTTTTTAGACGGCTCAGATATATGGGATGCCCGCACCGGTGATAAATTATTAACTATCAATGGTGTTGTTTCTGAATGGAGTCCCGACGGGAAATGGTTGTTTATCGGCAGCTTTGACTCGACGGCGTATATTCTCGATGGAAATACACTTGATGTAGTAAAGCAGTTACAGGATTCTACCCCACGTATCAACGCCGCAAAATGGAGCACTGACAGTAAAAAAATCCTCACTCGCGGAGCTGGTGACACTACAGCTGTTGTCAGAAGCGTACCCTCCGGCACAACACTACTCACGTTACCCGGGATTAAATCCTTCAATTTGGCCATTTCATGGAGTGATGATGGTACACGAATTAAGACCTTGAGCGATACGTCGCTTGTTACTTGGAATGCTCTCTCCGGCGAACGTATTGCTACTGTTACAGTGCCGTTTTACTATCTAAATTTTAATCCTGGTGAATGTTTTAGTCCTGATGGCACCAAAATAATTTATGGGAACACAGTCCATGATACACAAAGCGGCAAGATAGTATCAATGCTTGTCGGGCATACAGAATCTCGTCTCAGTTTTTCTTGGTCTCCCGACAGCAGACACCTTGCGACATCGGGCGCGGATAATATTGCCATACTGTGGGATACAGAAACCGGCACCAACCTTCATATCTTACGGGGTCATGGTACTAGTGTACCTGTCGTACGGTGGAGTCCGGATGGTTCACGGGTGGTCACAGGCGGCGGAGTAGCGCATACTCTTATCCTCAAACCTAGGGCTTGGCCTGATTTTACCGTAAGGATTTGGGATGTAAATAATGGGAAGCAGCTTCATGTACTAATGCCACATGCCAAATGGGTTAATACTGTAGATTGGAGTCCTGATGGTTCGCTTCTGGCATCTAGTAGCTCCGATTCAACGACAATCATCTGGAATGCAACGACAGGAGATACCGTGCATATTTTACGTGGTCACCGCAGGGGCGTTTCTGAGGCGTACTGGTCACCAAGTGGTGATAGAATCCTCACAAGAGGCAGTGATAGTATCGCTGTTCTTTGGGATGCTGTCTCCGGTAACAGACTCCGTACCTTTGCTGGAGATACGTACCTTTGGTATGCGGCTTGGAGTCCGGACAGCAAGCAGATTGCTACCGCCTTCGGTAATTCCGTTATTATTTGGGATGCAGGCACGGGTACAATAATCGATACTTTACAAGGACATACCGATTATGTATATTACGTGACCTGGAGCCCAACCGGAAAATACATTGCCACTGTAAGTAATGATAAAACTGTACTCTTATGGGATGCTCTATCAGGTGAGAAGCTAGCGACACTGTCAACTAGCGAGTATCGAATCGCTCCTATCGCTTGGAGTCCGGATGGTTACCGCATTGCTGTACCTACAGGCAAGGCCGACAAAGCTACTGCTGTATGGGATGTCAATACACGGACTATACTATTCACGGTACCCATGAATATAAATATTAACTGGTATGGAGACGGTAAGCGTTTACTTGTCGAGAACACCATCTATGACGGCTTCACCGGCGTTTATCTCGATTCGTTATCAAGCATCATAAAAGGAACCCTCTTGAGTCCGGATAGAACACAAGCCGCTCAATATTTTGATGGCTTTGGCTCTGCAGACAGTACAAGAATTACGATTTGGGATACTAAAACGGGCAATAAACTATATGATATGTACAGAGTTGGAAGAATAAGTACCTCAAGTGCACAATATGTATTCAAATGGAGTCCTGACGGAACCCGTATAGCCGGTCCCATCGTGTACAACATCGTAAAAATATGGCTTATCAACACAAGCACTTCCGTTCAGGAAGAGAATACC
>JBPOHH010000823.1:0-2113 GCA_052035765.1 Bacteroidota bacterium | reverse complement strand
TCGACCCGATGCAGCAATCAACTATCAGTGGCAGCGTTCGCGGTCAGTTTGTCGATTCGTCAGGTTCACCGGCAAAGGCACAGGTCCTCGACATCAAAAACATCACCTCGACCAATGTGTCGGCACTCGTTAATTATGTGTTTTTTGATGATACGAGCGCTGTGATTCCGGCTCGCTATACATTACTTAGCAAGGCACAAGCGGCTGATTTTATTCTCAAAGACCTTGAGGGCACGGGCACGCTGCCAATCTATTATCATATCCTGAATGTGATTGGCAAACGTATGCAACTCTATCCTGAGTCGGGAATTACTCTGACCGGATGTACATCGGGCGGTGAGAATGAAAAAGACAAGCCACAGCTTCCCAAGCAGCGGGCGGAAGTGCTGAGAAATTACTTGACCGATGTATGGGGAATTGACGCAAAACGTATCACTGTCAAGAGCAGAGCGCTGCCCGAGGTGGCGTCGAATGTCAAAAATGACGATGGTCTCGCTGAAAACAGACGGGTGGAAATTACGACCAAATCATGGGAATTACTTGACGTACTCTCGTTTAATGATACCCTGCGTCAGCTTTCCTCGCCGATCATCGCACTTAATGCAGAAGCCAAAGCCGACAATGGCATCGCTTCCTGGCGAATTACTGCTACGCAGGACAGAAAAAAACTCAAGGAATTCAGCGGCACATCCTCGCCTGAGGGGGAAAAGCTGCTTTGGGACTTGAGGAAAGATCCGAATTCTATCCCCAAGCTGAGTGAACCGGTGAATATTACGATGGATATTACCGACAAAGACGGACGGACGGAAGTGATTAAGTGTGAACCAATTAGAATCAAACAACTCTATGACCAAAAAGAACGGATCGAGACCTTTAGCTTGATCATTTTCGGGTTTAATATGAGTTCGGTCAATGATGCCAATCAACGAATCATCGACCTCATCAAGTCGAGAATTGCCAAAAATTCTATTGTTACTGTCACCGGATTTACCGACCGAACTGGGGCTGCGGAGTACAATCAAAAACTATCCGACCGCCGTGCCAAGGAAATCGGCAAACTCCTCAATGTGCGCGAGGAACGTTCCACCGGCAAGGGCGGCAGTGAACTTCTGTATGATAATAATCTGCCCGAAGGACGCTTCTACAGTCGTACCGTGCGCGTGACTATCGAAACGCCGATTGAGTAACCGTATAGTGTGAATCATCAAAAACGCTGAGCATGATCATCGAAGGATAGCATATCCTGTCGGATGAACATTCTCGGCGTTTTTGGTACGGTGGAACTCTTTCCCCACATTGGTCAAGATAGCAGCAAATACATCGATTGTCTAAAGAAATTTTCATATGTTTGTTTGTGCTCACTCTCTTCCATGCTTCAATTCCATTGAACATGTCCCGTACTTCAGGTCGCAGGTCGTAGTAGCGGAAAAAGAGGGGAATATATCCGCCAAACAGGGTGAGCGCTCAATTCAACGATACTTCTACACAAACAAGTGATATGATATGAGTAAACTCGTACGCTATTTCGGAATCGTGCTGCAATTGCACAACAAAAAAGTAATTCGTGCCGAAGACCTTGCCGAACATTTTGATGTAAGCGTACGTACTATCTATAGAGATTTCAGGGCGTTAGAGGAGGCAGGCGTGCCAATTGCGGCTGAAGCAGGCGTCGGATACTCGATCGCTTCGGGGTATTATCTGCCGCCGGTTATGTTCACGGAAGAAGAGGCGAGCGCAATCTTTTTAGGTGGGGAATTCCTCAAGCAGACCACCGATCAGGCATTGCAAAAGCAGACGATTTCTGCATTAATGAAAATACGCTCCATTCTCCCGAAAGATAAAAAATTATACCTCGAAAAACTCCAAGACTCGGTCTCCATCCAAGCACGTTCACCCTGGCTGACCAATGATTTAAGTAATGATATTCTTAATGACATACAACATGCCGTCGTGCACCGCTATGTGCTCAGAATCGACTATCATGCGCAGTCGAACAACGATACGACCACGCGCGAAGTCGAGCCGCTCGGGCTCATGTATTACGGCGATCACTGGCATCTCGTCGGGTATTGCCGCCTTCGGAAAGATTTCCGGGATTTTCGGGTGGACCGCA
>JBPOHH010000542.1:0-3272 GCA_052035765.1 Bacteroidota bacterium | reverse complement strand
AATACCGTATCACCCAATGCAATGAGCCCCTGTACCTCAGGATAATCATACTGTGTCGGATTTTTCCAGACACCGTTGCCTGCTTTTTCCCAGGAAAGTGTGCGTTTATTCCAGAGCGCGATATTATTTCCCGGAACGGTAAATCTTCCTCCCACAATCACATAGTCATTATTTGCTGCAAGAGCAAGTGCGCCACGTATGGGTGCGCCATTGTATTCAGGATTACTGATTCCCGGCTTGGAAAACCGGTCATCCCACCGATAGTCATCCGGATGCTGCGCAAATACAGAAGTAAAAGAGAGAAGCATTAGAAAAAAAAGTAGAATTTTCATTGTTTACATCCTTTATAATTATATGCTATTCATGCAGTTATCTTGATATCACCAACATTTGACTTTTCACGCCGTTCACTCCTGCCATCACACAATAATATGCACCCACGGCGAGCGCGCTGCAGTCTATGTGGGTTTGATATTCTCCTGCCTGCAATACGCCTTCGGACACACGCTGCACTTCCCTGCCGAGCGCGTCGCGGAGGGTGATACTGACATGTTCTGCTTGGGGAATTGTGAAGGTAATCGTTGCTGTTGCTGCGGTAGGATTAGGTTGAATGCTGAGTGAGGGTGTAGCCGCTGCCGCGCTGATGTATTCGATACTATTGGACTTAGCGGGGAGCCATGCGGCTATATTAAAGGACGGCTTGCCGCCGGCATACGTAAACGTTCCCCCAAAATACACTGTATCTCCAATAAATGCAATCGTTTGAACGGAGACTTGGTTATAGGTCACCGTGTCTTGGGTTGTTGTTTTGACGAATCCACTGCCAAGTGCTGACCATTTTTGCGTTTTAAGATTATACACTGCTACATTATTAGCTTCAATATCACCGATATGGTCGAATCCACCTGCCACATAGAGCAAGTCGCCTTTGCATGCCATTACAGAAATTCCGCCGTTGTTCTTTCCGTTGAGGAAAATATCGGTGATATGTTCGAACTTATTGTCTTTTAATCGTACAAGCGAACCAGCTCCTTTATATCCTTCTTGAGACAAATATCCGGCGATTAGAATTTCTCCCGCAGGTGAGACGCACATTGAATAAATGTATGCCATTGTATCTCCGGGTGTATAGCCAAGTGCTTTCCAGTCTTTGCCATCCCAAGATACGAGTCCATTGCATGCGACAGTACCGGCTTGATAAAAATTCCCGGCAACGATTAATGTATGTGACGAGTCCTCTGCTAAGATAAATCGTGAGGTCGATCCGCCATTGATACCGCCACCCATGTCTGTCCATGATGTGCCATCCCATTGAGCTATTGATTGTACGGGCAACGAGCCGGCTCTCGTAAAATCTCCGGCAGCATAGAGGTATTTATCTTTTGATTTCATTGCACGAACAGAAGCAGGAAAGATATAACTACTGCTAGAGCCGGCACGACTTTGCGAGAGTCCACCACCGAGGCATTCGGAATTCCCTTCGTTGTATGTGGCGATGTTTTCACACTGCATAGCACCCAATTGCTCGAATGTACCACCTATATACATGGTTGTACCAATTCTCGAAAAATTCGTCAAGCCGTTGGCACCCGAGAAAATTCGTGGCTTTCCGGTATAGGTATAACCTGCACCACCTATAATACCCGTCCCGAGATTTTGCCAATCTTTTCCTGTCCAGTAGCCTATACTGTTTAAACGTTTATTTCCTGCATACTCAAAGTCACCTAATACCAGTAGTTTATCCATATCATTAAACACAGAAGCAATACCAATTCCGATAATATTCGGCGCCTGGGTCTTGGCATCTCCAAGAGGATACCACGTAAATGACGATTGATCATATCGGGCGATATTATTGACATTCTGACTCCCGGCAGTAGCGAATTGACCTGCTGCATAGACTTGATTATCAGACACGAGTAACGCATTGATTTTTGCGCCATAAACATCACCGTTGATACCGCTCCCGAGACCTGACCATCGATTCGAGGCATTATCCCATTTAGCAATGCGGTTGGTATTATATCCCTGAATGGATGAGAATTCACCGGCAACATAGACATCGTTTCCTTCTACAGTAATCGAATTTATTCCGCTTGAAAAATTACTATCAATCATAGTCACCCAAGACTTACCATCATAACGGAGCAGACTGCCGCCTTTTATCATCTTACCGTTGGATAACTCCACAGAATCAATTGATCCGTAGACATAGAGGAAGTCATTGCTTGCTTTTATTCCCTGAATCGGAATTTGATAATATGAATAGGCCGGATACAACGTTTTGAAAATTGGTATCCATGTATTTCCTACCCAGCGGGCGAGAGTTGTGTAATTATTCTGATTAACAAAACGCACATAACTGTACAGTGCGCCTTTATATTCTGTTATCACTCCGGGAAGCATCGTCGTGTCATTGCTGAATTCACTCCACTGTCCGTTATTCAGACGAGCTAAATTTCGTATAGGCGTCCCTTTTATACTAAAATTACCGGAGACTATCAGTTCATTCCCAGCTTTTGTAATATCATACACATAACCGGTTAAGAGCGTGTCCGCACTCCAATCTTTAGTGCGAGTATTCAATATTGCAAAGCCTGCAGCAGGTTTGTCTCCTGCTGTACTAAATCTTCCAAAAACAACAATTGTATCTCCCATCGCAACGAGCCCCTGCACTTCAGGATAATTATACTGTGTCGGATTTTTCCAGACACCGTTGCCTGCTTTTTCCCAGGAAAGTGTGCGTTTATTCCAGAGCGCGATATTATTTCCCGGAACGGTAAACCTTCCTCCCACAATCACATAGTCATTATTTGCAGCAAGAGCAAGTGCGCCGCGAATAGGTGCGCCATTGTATTCAGGATTACTGATTCCCGGCTTGGAAAACCGGTCATCCCACCTGTAGTCATCAGGATGCTGCGCAAGAACGGTTGTAAAAGAGAGAATCATTAGGAAAAGGTGGAGAGTTTTCATAGTGTTATCCATTATAATTACATACGAATACAGTAGTTATCGGGTTATAATCAGTACTTGACTTTGCACAGAGTGCAATCCTGTCATCACACAATAATATGCTCCCACGGCGAGCGCGCTGCAGTCTATGTAGGTTTGATATTCACCTGCCTGCAATATGCCTTCGGACACACGCTGCACTTCCCTGCCGAGCGCGTCGCGGAGGGTGATACTTACATGTTCTGCTTGGGGAATTGTGAAGGTAATCGTTGCCGAGGAGGATGTAGGATTAGGTTGAATGGTGAGTGAGGATGTAGCCG
>JBPOHH010000240.1:0-3622 GCA_052035765.1 Bacteroidota bacterium | reverse complement strand
ATGCTGACGACGAGGGTGGATGTGGTGAAGTAGGTTCGTACCAACCGAACTCTTTACGCAAATAGGCAAAGAGTTCGGATGATAGGAATACTAGAGATTATCGTTGAACGACGAACTGCTTTGTTATAGTCATTCCACCGGACACCACGTGGAGCATGTAGCACCCGGAAGGTAATAATCGGACGGGAATTTGAGCGGATGTCGTGTTCGCTTGAAGCGCTTGATTGTACAGTTCTTCACCTGTTACAGATACAATCCTACAACTTGATTGATTCTGAAATCCTTTTGTATAATTGACTGTTAGGTAATCTGAAGCAATAGTTGGATAGAGGTCCAACTGAGATGCCGGTGTATCATGCTCTTCAATCCCGGTCGATGATGCGCTATACGGTAATACACCGAAGTATAATTGGTCGCCGGCATTGGTATTATCCATATTCGTAGCATTGACACAATAATAGAACGTGACCTCGCCTGCATACGTTGGCGGTGATGTCCAATTGAACTTCCATTCAATCTCTCCGGTCGTTGGAGGCTTATTACCGGATGTGGTGTGCGTGATATAGAATCTGTCCGAACCGTTTATTGCCCCTTTTTGGCGCTGTACTTTCGTATTCCCGGATGGTACACTCAGTGTGCCCACTGATAGCCCGTTTGTATCCAGCGCTACTATCTGGAATCCGAATCTTCTTGTTTCCGCTTTTATGGCTTTAAGTGACATTGAATACAGTGTATTGGGTTTGTACGTGGTTTCACCTGTTCCGAGCAAGAGTGTAGACACCTGATGGTCGTTATCCAGATTGAGTGTGGCATCGACATGGCAGCCGGACTGCGCGCAGGTTTGTTCGCCGGGAGCGCCCGTGCTGGATATATGCGAACCCGATGCTTTAAGAACTGTTTCGCCGCCATCTTTTCCGGCGGTAATGAGTGCGAAGGTCAGAAGACTGCCGCAGAGAAGGAGTAATTTTTGTATCATGATGTGCTCCTATGGTAGAATAATGGTGTGTGAAGTACTACCGAAATCAGTAGTAGCTCTGAGAATATACACTCCGCGTGCAATGCCTGTGACCGGATAATCCTGCATACTCAATCCCGCTTCAAGTTGTTTACTGCCAAGTGGATAGATTTTCCCCGATAAATCCACCATTGCAAGCGACACCTCGCCCGGATGGTCAAGGGTGAACGCGCAGGATACGACATCTGCTTGGGTATTTTTCACCATGAACCATGAAGTCGGAGCATCAGAATCAACTATACAATTGAGCAACTTAGGCGCAAGCGGCAAAGAACTTGTCAGCACGTAATCACCATGATCGGTATAGTCGTCATTGGCGATGACGGTCGCAGCGTAGAGGGTAATATTATCCACATTCAGAGGCGCAGTCCATTGCACACTCCATTCCCCTACTCCCCGGGTGAACTGTTCGGTACCGGCATAGGTATAGGTCGCATACTGACGGTCTTGTAATTTAAGTTCATTGGTCATAATTTGTGTGCGCTCGGGATCGACAATGACCATTGTACCGGCGTTTGTTTTATCTCCATGCAACGCAACGAGTTGATAGCCGAATCTCCGTGCATCGTTACCAGTAACGCGCACAGTGACGGTATAGGTCTTCCCTGCTTCGATGCCATTTTCAGCGCCATCGATGGTAATATTCATCGATCCCCGCGGAGAATTCGGAGCATAGGTATCATGGCATCCGGATTCGGCGCAGGTACGTTCATCAGGGGCACCGGTGCTGGAGACGGGAGCGCCAAAACTGACTGTTTTTTTGGGAATATCCTGCACAGATCGTGCACCGAGCGAAATCAGGGCAATGAGGAGAAGCCCTAGGATTATCTTCATAGTATCATTAGATAAAAGATGATTGAATAGACAATGGGAATTGGCAAAGCGGTACGTTCAACGGGCATTGAAGTATTTCTAAATTCTGTTTTTGTATTGTTACCGGCGACCACCGCTCCTGTTTTTCCCTAATCGAAGTGCACAGTATTTTCACAATGTAGCGACGCGATTTTTCAACGGCAAATTTACACAAATAATACGCAATGTACTCCAGTAATTTAATAAATCACAGGAAGTTCTGTAATTGTCGGGATAGGAATATGCTCAGCAGAATGTGAGAATCTGCATCAACAATTTGTGGAGACCGATTGTATGAATTTACCAAGCGGCAAGGAAGGCATGGATGGAAGAGGCAGGTTAAAAAAAAGCCCCGATAACGGGGCTTCGTGGGCTCGGAGGGACTTGCAAGTCTTTTCTTTCTCTTTTATTATCAACATGTTGTTTACGTATAATTACACAGGGGACGGCAGAGGGGTAAATAACTTAATTTTCGATGATACAAATTCAGGAAAGTTAAAATACTCCCACGGTAATATCCCGATGTATGAATCTGATTCTTGGGAATAATACAACTGCTTGCTCATGCTCCCCACCGCCGAAGTAGCGATATTTTTATATAAACTATGCACTTGCAGGGCGTTTCATCGGTACGTGTTTACGGGCAATTCAAAGAACTGCCCAGACTGAAATACCAAGCTTCGCATGGCGCACCAGAAAACTGCTCGATCCCGAAATAGGATCAATCTCGTTAATCATCCAAATTATTGGCAGGATTTGTTAAAAGTAAAATTGAAAGTACTGACAATACACTAAACAATACAAACAATAACAAATAAGTAACTAATAACCTTCTGTCATAATTGTATCGAAACATAAGTATGTAGTATATAACCACATACAATATAAAAAAAGGTAGTACATATGTTAATATTAATGCCAACAAAATAAACGAAGCATCATTAACCTCTTGATTTACATACACGGCTGAGTAGTAATTGACTAGTCGCAGAATCAAGATTAGTACTGGAGGGGCAACTAAAAATAAATGAAGAACTGAAAATAGTTGTTTTTTCATTTTGGACCTCCACCCAAATGTTCTCTTAATTGCTCACTCATAAAGTTTTCGCCAACCGCAATTGACACTTTGTGTAAATTTTCCCAAGGTGAACGCATCCAACCATATCCATTACCTTTTAATCCTATAATTGTCTCGCCCAGGAATTGCATATTATATGTAACGCTCCCACCTCGATTAACTGTAAGATTTTGAAGTGGGTAGTAGCTGAAATATTTATATTTCTTACCTGCATTTTTAAATACAAAATCCTTTACTAACCCTGTCGCAACACCATCAATCGGTTCATAAACATCTTGTCCAGGTAGAACTTCGAAAACATCATCACCATCTTCCATTTTAATAAAAATACTGTGTTCACATAAATTTCTTAAGTATATTCTATCCGTCGTTTCACTCCTTTTCAAAGGATCATATTTTTGTACCTCCACTCCATTGATTAATCGAGTTGGGCTACCACCACTATTGACACTTTGCGTATTCGGTCCGGTCGGTCCAGCAGCTATTACATTCACTAAAGGATGTGCTGGAGACGTTGACCTACCCTGTCCGTCACCAGTTGACCTTGCACCTCGAACACTACCCATACCTTCATCACCTGGGTTTACTTCCGTAGAAGTAACAGTACCACCTCTGCCCATACCTTCAGCAATCATAGAATTATGTCGCTGATGCTGATCGGCCATAATGTCAGCAAT
>JBPOHH010000724.1:0-3437 GCA_052035765.1 Bacteroidota bacterium | reverse complement strand
CACGAAGTGGTGGATGTATGGTTCGACTCCGGTGCCGTACCCTTTGCACAAATGCACTATCCATTTGAAAATAAAGAACTTTTCGAGAAGAGTTTCCCGGCTGATTATATTGCTGAGGGAATCGATCAGACGCGTGGATGGTTTTATACACTCCACAATATCGCTTCGGCTATTTTCAATAAACCAGCATTTAAGTCAATTATTGTCAATGAATTAATCCTCGACAAAAATGGGCAGAAAATGTCCAAGTCCAAGGGAAATACGGTCGATCCGTTTGAAATGATGTCCAAGTATGGCGCTGACGCCGTGCGCTGGTATTTTTTGGTGAATAATCCGCCGTGGAAGCCGACGCTCTTCAATCAAAAGGATATCGAAGATACGGTTATTGCCGACTTCTTCCGTTCGCTGACGAACTCCTATAAGTTCTATGCATTATACGCAAATATCGATGAAATCACCGGTATGGAAGCTGAAGTCCCCGTCGCCGAGCGTCCCGAACTCGACCGTTGGATCCTGAGTACAATGCATACCGTGATTCAGAAATTCCGTGATTATATGGAAAGTTATGAATTGACGCGTGCGATGCGATTATTGCAGGATTTTGCGCGGCTCGAAGTGTCGAATTGGTATGTGCGCCGGAATAGACGACGTTTTTGGAAAGGGGAGAAAGACAGTGAAAAGCTGGCTGCCTATCAGACTCTCCGCACGGTGCTTATGAATATTGCAGCGCTGATGGCACCTGCGGCTCCGTTTTTGTCGGAAGATTTATTTTTACGACTAAGAAATGAACATGACCCGCTGTCGGTACATTTAATGGATTTTCCAAATTCTGATGAGTCGTTGATAGACAAAGACTTAGAACGGAGAATGGAAACGGCGCAGAAAGTAGTGTTTCTTGCACGTTCATTGCGTGAAAAGTCCAAAATCCGTACCCGTCAGCCATTACGGAGAATATTAGTGCCCGTGATTTCACCGCAGCAGCGTCGTGATTTGCAGGCAGTGGAGGATATAATTCTCGAAGAATTGAACGTAAAAGCAGTGGAATATGTGAGCGAGGAAACGGGAATTGTCAAGCGCAGTGCGAAGGCAAATTTTAAAACGCTCGGTAAAAAATGCGGCAAGAATACGCAGAATGTAGCGAATGTTATCAAAGAGTTACCAGCGGCAGCTCTGCGGATGCTCCAGCAAAACGGACATTATCTGCTCAAAGTAGGCGAGGAAGAATACGACCTGACAACCGAAGATGTGGACATCATCAGCGAGGATATCGAAGGGTGGCTTGTTGCATCCGAAGGTGCAGTGACGGTAGCGCTTGACACCGAGATTGATGATGAACTGCGCGCTGAGGGTATCGCACGGGAATTCGTGAATCGTATTCAGAATTCTAGGAAGCAAATGGGTCTTGAAGTGACGGATAGAATCGAGCTTACCTATTGGTGTTCGGATTTAATCCACAAGGCAATCGAACAAATGACAGACTACATACAAAGTGAAACTCTTGCTCAATCAGTGACTTATGCTCAATCGTCAGATGGTGAGTCTGTAGAAATTGAAGGAGAAATTCTCAGCTTGTCAATTAGAAAAGTATAAACGTAAAAATTATATTCCTAATAATACTACCATTTACTCGGATATTTCCAAAAACAGGAGAATAGAATGTCGAATGTACCCGTTGAAAATACAGAAGTTGAAGCTCTTCCGACCATCCGCTATTCGGATGAAGATCTGGCAATCTTTAAAAATGTAATCGAGAAAGCGAAAATCGAAGCACATGATGAAATGCGTATGCTCCGTGAACGCCTCGATGATCTCACCAATCAGGATAATGCCGAAGATAGCATGATATATTCAATGCACATGGCAGAACAAGGTTCGGAAGCCATTGAAAAAGAAAAGACATATACACAAATGAACCGTATCAACGACTACCTCCGCAAGCTCGATGAATCGCTTGAGCGCATCAAGGACAAGACCTACGGTGTGTGTAAAGAATGTGGAATTCTCATCGCGAAAGAACGTTTGATGGCGGTGCCGATTACGACCCTGTCTGCTTCATTCAAGATTCGTCAGCAATGTCCGGAAGACGGTATTGATCGTATTACTAAACAAAGCTGATATGAGCGAATCTACCCCGCGATCGACCCGTCGATTTTTCGTGCTCAGTATCGTGCTTATACTGCTTGACCAGATTACCAAAATTTGGGTGAAGGGTTTTACGCTATTCGGAATGCATCATGACGGGATGTTTTTAGGCGAAAGTCACCAGTTACTCGGTGACGCCGTGCGTCTGACGTTTGTCGAGAATCCCGGAATGGCATTTGGCGTGAGTTTCGGTTGGGGGAAGGTGTTTTTGACATTGTTTTCCCTCATCGCAGGGTGCGGACTTGCCTGGTATCTAAGTAAATTACGCCATCATTCGACATGGGTGCAGCTTGGGATTAGTCTCTTGCTCGCCGGTGCAATCGGGAATTTTATCGACCGTGCATTTTATGGCGTGCTCTATGGCGAAGGCGCATTGTTCTATGGCTTAGTCGTTGATTTTATTCAGGTTGACATACCGGATGTGAATTGGTTCGGACAGGTCTATACGCATTGGCCGGTCTTTAATGTCGCCGATTCTTGCGTGAGCTGCGGTATGGTCCTGTTGTTTATTTTGAATAAAAAAATACCCATGCTGAATCAATTAGAGCCGGTCAATGTTCCGCCTGAGCAGGATTCACCGCATCAAGCGGAGACGATGCCGACAGCATCGGGTGAAACGGAACAATCACCGACAGGGCAATCATCGTAAATTTCTGACAAGGCGTTCAAAATGAACGCCTTATTTATATTATACTACATAATGGAACGTTCTCCCGACAAAAACAATTACCCAGACTATATCGAAAAAGTCTATGACTTCACTATTTCACCCGGGCAGCGCCCGGAGCGTGTGGATGTGTTTCTCTCTGTAACGATTCCGAATGCGACACGTTCGAAAGTGCAAGAAGCCATTGATGCCGGTAATGTAACGATTAACGGGAAAGTACACAAGGCATCACGGAAAATTCAGCCCGGTGATGTGGTGCAATGCAAAGTGATGAAGCCGCCTCCGCTCGAACTTATTCCGGAGAATATACCCCTCGATATTCGCTATGAAGACGAGTATCTGCTTGTTGTCAACAAGCCGGCGGGGATGGTCACGCATCCCGGATTCGGGAATCGCTATGGAACTCTTGTCAATGCCTTGCTCTACCATTTAGGGCAACGTGAAGCGATTGCACTTGAAGGTTTTGAGGAAGAAGCAGAAGAGGATAATACTTCTTATCTGTATAATAATGAAGCAATTAGACCGGGGATAGTCCATCGTATCGATAAAGATACTTCGGGACTGTTGGTTATTGCGAAAAACTCGGTGACGCATGCACATCTTGCCCGTCAATTTGCAGAGCATACTT
>JBPOHH010000858.1:0-1986 GCA_052035765.1 Bacteroidota bacterium | reverse complement strand
ATATTTCGTCAAATGCTTTAAAACATGCATGTAATTCATTCACTAATTCTTGTGGAGATAATTGTTCGCTGACGGTGGTAAATGATTTAAAATCAGTAAATAAGACTGTCACATTATCAAAGAGTTTCGCGTCGGCTGTGCCTTTTGCTTTTAATTCTTCGGCTACTTCGGCCGGGAGGATATTCAGGAGTAATGTATCGGATTTTTCCTTTTCCTCGCTGATGATTTGATTCTTTTCTTCGAGGGCGATATTGGCTTTCTTCTTAAGCCGGAAACGGTTGTAGAGGATGAGGGTAAGAATTACCACAAATCCTAATACAGCGATAGTGAGCCTCTTCTCATTCGTCATTTTTTCAAGTTCCAGGGAGGCAATATGCTCTTGTTTTTTGAGATTTTCTTCTGCCTGCTGCATTTCGAGAATGGAGATGGAATTGTTGTTTTCTACGCTAAAGGTGGAGTCTTTAAGGTTCAGATACTTATCATAATACAACGCTGTACTTTTGAAATCGCCGAGGAGTTTTGTGATTGTGATGAGCCCTATATAACATTCTTCAGCCACTTCATTGAGTCCGAATGTGCTGTTCGATGCAATACCAAGTGACTGCACGAGATAGCTTTGTGCAAGGTGCAAGCGGGCTGTCTTTGCTATGGGTACGAACGCTTCAAAAGCGGCACGGTAGGCGGTAGAATCATGATGGTCTTTAGGTCGCGTATTGGTCGAATCCAGGGCTAGAGCGAGCAGGCACAATCCGAGCTCTTTCTGTGTATAGGAAAGTTCGGTTTCCTCACCAAGTTGCCGTGCCATAGTGAATGCTGCGTTACCAAAGAATATGGCTGCTTCATACTGTTTCTGTTTGCGATGTACTTCGGCAATTGTGCAATACACGATTACTTTTTCCCATACTGTTTTGTTTTTGTGTATGGTGGTGAGAACCTGCAAAGTTTTGTTGCAATAGTCCAGCGTTCGTGCATTATCGGGCAGCATTTTGTAGAGTTCACATATTGTCGTCATCACGCTCACTGCTCCAGAAGTGTCTTTCATCTCTTCGCGTAATGCCAGAGCCCGATGATGATATTCGAGCGACTTGTTGTATTGCTTGAGATATAAATAGACAACCCCCATATTGGCATAAATTTGGGCTGTACGGGATTTGACTGCCTGCATCGTGTCGGCATACAGTGTGGCGATGGTGAGTGACTTGAAATAGCACTTCAGAGCTTTGGAGTAGGCATGCTGTCTCATATAGACCACTCCGGCTACATCAAGTCGTGTCATTGCCGTTAACGTCTCATCGTTGCTCGACATTGCCGAAAGAAAATGGTCGCAGTGGAGTAGGGCATTCGGCAGATCATTCTTTTTGAAATAGTACATCATGAGGCTGAAACGAGCACGTGAAAGAGCTGTTGAATCGCCTGATTCTTCTGCATACTTCAGCGATTGTAAAGCGTACCTGAGGGTTTGTGCGGTATCACGGCTTAGGCCTGATAAATTCGAATACACGACCGCCAAATTGCGCTTGTCGCCGAGTTCTTGCCAAAGGTTCAGTGCCATGGAATAATGAAACCTTGCCGAATCCTGCATGCCGTCGTACGTATTTCCGATACGGTTATGAGCCATGGCTATGCCCGGCTTCCACCGAAGTGCTGTTGATACTGCTAATGCCTGTCCGGCGTAGGTGCGTGCGATAGGACCCTGACCGATTACCGCCGTAGCCCGGGCAAGAGTATTGAGCATGCTTACTTTCGCAGTATCGTCCGGCAGCGTCACGACAATACGCTTCAGGGAATCGATCATCCGCTGACTGTAGTATATTTGCTGCGCCGAAAGCGCTGACGGCAAAAAGAGAGAGAGTATAACAAGGAGCCCTTTGTTCATAGTTTTTTTTCTACAAAATACATTGTTAATTTCCCCTTATTCTTCGCATCAATTTCACCGCGAAATTCACAGGTAAATTGATTCTTCACAAGCGCATACGTCGTTTCCGA
>JBPOHH010000371.1:0-1572 GCA_052035765.1 Bacteroidota bacterium | reverse complement strand
ATTAATGCCGGTGACCCTGCAAGCCCATTAGACCCTGACCTTACACGCAACGATATTGGCGCACGATATTATAAATCTTCAAATTCTATCGAGATAAATGAGATTGTCCATTCTGAAATTCCGTTTGCATTGTCGTATAGCCCGGCGACAGAAATTCTGACCATTACAACAGAAAAACAGTTTTTATCCACCGATAAACTTCAACTTTATTCTGCGATTGGAGTATTGATACAAGAAGTTCCACTGTACCACACATCTCATATCACCATGTCGAAATTACCAAAGGGATTGTATCTCATTCGAATGAAGAATAATGGAGTAGCGTATAAGTTTTTGAAGGAATAATTCACGGTAGGTAGGTACTATCATAGGACTTTTGGGCTGGAATCCCAGCGGGATTCAACGTTTGTAACATGATACGACCCCATAAAAGGGCGAAGAGTCAATGTGGGTGTTCATTTCTACAAACGTTTCATCACTCTGTGATGGAAGAAAAGTACTACATGCATTGACCACTCCACAAAGCAGCCGCTTGAAACGACACCTTCAAGCGGCTTTTCTATGGTAGTTGAGTGAAATTTCGATGGATAGAAACAAGCGGAAAGAAAATTGAAAGTCAGCCAACGGGTATTTGCGTATTTTTGCCCGTCGGAACAAGATGAGGTGTACCAATCGGTACTGCTTCGGGGTTCAAGGATGACAGATGACGAAAACATGCGGGAGTATTCATTCGGCTAACCACAAAAAAAGTCAGAAAAATGCACATATTTACTTCTTAAAAACAGATAGCAACTATGAAATTTGTAAAAGACATAGCTAGAATCGGGAATGTACCCGGAGATGATGAGAATATCATACATCAGAAACAATTCTTGGTCTATGAAGGAGTACTGATGAGCTTAGGAGGACTCATGTGGGGTACCATCGTCCTCTTCCTCGACAGACAGATGCAATCCATTGTACCGTACGGCTATATCCTCCTTACGATATGTAATCTTCTCTATTTCTATAAAAGCAAAAATTTCATGTTTGTTCGCAGCTTCCAGACGTCGATAAGTCTGCTGCTGCCATTTATCTTTCAGGCAGTGCTCGGTGGCTTCCATGCCTCCGGCGGCGTGATGCTGTGGGCGATGCTCGCCGTCGCGGCTTCGCTGAGTTATCAAAATATGAAGAGTAGTATCTACTGGCTGGTACTGTATTTAGCGCTGGTTATATTCTGCGGCGTGTTCGATAGTAAGTTCATAGAGTGGATCCACCCCACTACCACCATGGAAGTGTCGATGATGCTCTATACGGTTAATATTGTGATGATTTCTGCGATTATATTTGCACTTCTTATCTTTTATATCCTTCGGAATAATACCTATTTACTGCTCAAGCAAACCCACCTCAAGCTCGTTCAAGCAGAGAAAATGGCTGTTCTCGGGCAAATCTCTGCAGGTGTTGCGCACGAAGTAAATACGCCTTTGGGTGCAATCAAATCATCAGCCGAAGAATCCTCGAAAGCATTTGCAGAAATCCTCCCTGATTTTATTTGGCTTACTCAGTTACTCAGTGACAAAGAAAAGGAAA
>JBPOHH010000304.1:0-1606 GCA_052035765.1 Bacteroidota bacterium | reverse complement strand
TACGCCAAACATTGGCGACTCTTTGACGGCGCTCAACATGCCATCACTGCCGCCGCTGAGCTCACCCCCACCGGACTCATGTCCAATGGCTTCCGCCTGCAAGTACTTGGTAAAATTAAACGTTTTGAGTGGGAATCGACCTTTGATTATGTGGTGATCTCCGAAGAAGTCGGCATCATGAAGCCGCATCGCGGGATATTTGACCATGCCCGGCAGCTCGCCGGCGTCGCCAAGCCACGCCATATTCTCTATGTCGGCGACCACTACGAGTCCGATATCCTCGGCGCAAGCAAAGCGGGCTGGAAAACGATCTGGCTCAATCATTACGGCGTCTATAAGCCCGACAGCGCAGCCGATGTAGAAGTCGGTTCGATGACAGAGCTTGCGGAATTATTTGAGTCGTATCAGCGAGAGTAAAAGGGTTACACCAAAGAATTACTCAGTACAGCATAACAACGTACAACTACTTGTCTAATAATTAGTTATAAACGACTATGAAAATTCTTGACAACATTCTATCAGCGGATAGTAAAAGACGCAAATGGGAAGCGGTAGGATATACAGCATTGGTTTCATGGCTTTTAACTGTATTGATTATTTATGGGGTGGGTTCGTATGGCGTAGCACTTTTTCTACTGCTCCCTTCGTGTATTGGTGCTTTCGCAACCGTTCTCTATGGTTATAAAAATACGATAACCAGAAAAAAAGCTACGTCAATCGCATTACTTGCCTTGGGAATTTACACACTTGGCCTTCTCGCTTTTGCAATTGAAGGTATTATTTGCGTTGTCATGGCAGCTCCTCTCGCACTTTTACTGACGTGGCTTGGTTGCTTAGCAGGATATACACTTATAGAAAATACGTCGGAGAATCCGAATAGTGTACTGACAACATTGATACTATTTATAGGTCTAATCCCAACGATGGCATTTGTCGAAAAAGATAGCGCTCCCGCACTTACCTCCGTGACGACGACGATTGAAATTAATGCATCGCCCGAAACAGTTTGGAAGAATGTTGTTGAATTTCCTGAACTTACTCCACCAACGGAACTTATTTTTAAATCCGGTATTGCGTATCCGACGAGTGCAAAAATTGTTGGCTCGGGTGTAGGAGCGATCCGGTATTGCAACTTTACGACCGGAAGATTTGTGGAACCGATAACGGTGTGGGATGAGCCACGGCGCTTACAATTTAGCGTTGAAGAGCAGCCGGCTCCAATGAAAGAATTAAGCTTTTGGGATATAGATGCCCCGCATTTACATGATTATTTTGTCTCAAAACGTGGTCAATTTACGTTAACAGCGCAAGCAAACGGCACCACTCGATTAGAAGGCACGACATGGTATTATCACAAGATTGCACCTGCATTCTATTGGGAGATTTGGAGTAATTATATTGTGCACTCAATTCACCAACGGGTACTATCGCACATAAAGTCAAAAGCTGAACATGAAAAACAAGCACAGAGTCAATAAATAGTTCGCTATAACTATCCGGTAATTATATCCTTGCATTCGAATTAATCCCATTTATAATTATGAAAAAAATCCTCATCGCCGGCAATTGGAAAATGCACACTTCGCCGCAGGAAGCGCGGGAATTA
>JBPOHH010000164.1:0-1536 GCA_052035765.1 Bacteroidota bacterium | reverse complement strand
TTACATTTGTTCGGATAAGTGATGTGCCATAAAAGGAAGTTGGATGTAATAAGGATCGACTTCAAT
Source organism: Bacteroidota bacterium (assembly GCA_052035765.1). GTDB lineage: Bacteria > Bacteroidota > Ignavibacteria > Kapaibacteriales > UBA961 > JADJXV01. Next base: position 1,470 of record JBPOHH010000164.1, on the reverse strand, counting down.
CAGAGAATTTAGGGTAATACCTTCGTCAAGGATATACGAAAATAAGCTGCCGTCTAATTGAAATCCAGAATATTCATCTTTAAATGCCTTCGGTTGAATCCCTTTATAGCTCGCGGCGTCACCGGATAATAGGTACGCGCACGCGAGGAGGTAGCGCGAGTCGATGGCAAGTAACCCAAGATTAGACTTGTAATAATTCATCGTCGAGAGGTCTTCTTTGCCGCTAAGTGCAAGGATATAAAGCGAATATGCGATTTCTTTCGGTGCTATATTCTTCGAAACAAGAGCCGCATCCATACTCGTTGAATAATAGTACTGTTACGTTTTACGATTCTTCACCATCTGCCCAAGATACGCGAGCATACGTTCGAGCGGCGCTTGCGGCACATCATACCCGGCTTTTTTCGCTTCAATCATGAAATGCGCCGCGTATGCGGTAGCCCACCACGACTCACGTTCACCACCTGACCAATAGCTAAGTCCTCCATTATACAGCTGCATAGAACCAAGCTTGGCAATCGCCTGCTGTACATTATAGGCAGGATTCGAATTCACCATGTTTCGATCCTGCATCGCCTTGGCAAGGTCGAAATAATAGAGCTGCGGGAAGGCAGTAGAAACCGTCTGCTCGGCACAACCATACGGATAGTCAACAAGTTGGGATAAATTACCGGTGAATTGCACGAATGGTGAACGTGATACAATCAACCGCGCAGACATCGTCGCCGGAACGTATCCTGCATTGATGTTTACTGTTTGAGATTGACCACTATTCACCGTTCCAAAACCGGCTGTCTTGAGTAATCCTGACGTTGGACGGATGCTGAGTTCAGTCTTTTCAGTGAATGTCTCACCAAACGCCTGCACATTTATCTCCGCTTTGGCAAGCCCGACCTCGGCTTTGGCGACGGCGCGGAAGGTGACATTCGCTTCGGAGTTCGCAGGAATAGTCACCGATTGTTGAGTATTGCCCCACACATACATAGCACCGTTGATACTGATTTTAGCATTGGCATTCGCAGTCTTAGCTGTTGTATTGGTGAGAGTTACAGGAATAGTAAGTGTGTCGCCCGGACTTGCAAAGCGTGGCAGTGCCGATGAGACTACAATCGGGTCGGCGACTTTGATATGTTTCTCGGCCGAACCAAACGATGTATTCTTGTAGCAGACGGCCATTACGCGTAAATCACCCGAAAACTGTGGGATATCGATGGTGTAAGTCGCTTGCGTGCCGCTGGTTTTGATAATTCCACTCCACAGTGCGATGAGATTAACCCGTTTACTCGTAAAGGGATTGACTCGTTTGGCCAAGTCATAGCCATCGCCGGCGACGCTAGATTTCTTGCGTGAAAGCTCGGGGAAGAGGAAGGGATAAATAGTATGTGACGACACTTCAAGGGCGCGTTTTGCATAGAAATAGCCGTGCGGGTCGGGCGTTTTGAAGTTCTTGAGTTGGAGAATTCCTTCATC
>JBPOHH010000104.1:0-4436 GCA_052035765.1 Bacteroidota bacterium | reverse complement strand
CGCTAAGACATACGTCGAATACTCATCGCGAATGCCTTCCGTAGCATAGGTAGCGATCCACACCTGCTGTTGGAGAACAGCGAGATTGGCCGCATCCAGAATGCCTGCTAATCTGATTGTGATATCGTTACGTGGAGTCATTATTTCTCTTCAAAATGGCTGATTATTCTCAAAATAGGATTTCCCAATCGACAATATAATGCAACCTCTATTTAGTATCTATTTGAGAACAAAAATCAGTTTTTAACGCAAAGCACGCCAAGGGTTTCGCAAAGCACGCAAAGGTGCGTATGTTGTAAAAGTACTTCCCTGTTTTTTTTCTTCAAACGTACATTTGATAAATGTTGAAAGTATGTCAACAATAAAAGTAACTAAATTACTTAAAAAACAGGGTTCTTTGCGAACTTTGCGATAACCTTTGCGTGCTTTGCGGTTAATCTGCGCAATGCTTCTCAGCTATGCATGAAGGAACTGCTACTTATGAATTTCCAGCATCTTCACCACACGTTCGGTGGGCGTCTGCAAGACTACGAAATACACGCCGGAATTATAATTAGACAATTCCGCTTCGACGCGTTGAATGCCCGCAGGTTGATATCCCCGAACGAACGTTGCCACGGTCTGCCCGAGCACATTGACAAGCGAGAGCGTGCTTATGCCTGCCTCACCGCTGATATAGTCGATTGTTATTTTGTGTCCGGCGGGTTGCGGGATGATACCGGTAATTGCCGACAATTCCCCGGAACGGTACAATCTAACCGAACCATCGGTGCACACGCCTTTGATGCAGAATTGTCCGACACTGTCGGAGAGGAACACGCGTCCGCCGATGGAGGTATACTTTGAAAGTCGAAGGTCAGTGACGGTATCATCGCCGAGTCCTGCATAGAAATGCAGCCGTGTAAGTATGGGAAAGGAATCCTGAACGAAGGGTACTCTTAGGCGAATACTGCGCACACCATTGTTGACGCTATTTTCCGTAAGTCCGGCATCAATCGGAGCCAGGAGCGAGGCGTTGAAGCTGAGCGTCAGGTCAAATTGCGCCGTTTGTGATTGGGTGATACGTTCAGCATTCACCAAGCGGATTGGAATTTCGACAATTTCACCGGGATAGGCGCATACATTATCAATGCTGAGGGTAGCGCGTCCGAGAATAACTTCGATCGGCGCTGATGTTGCAGCGCATCCGTTCGAATCGATGATAGTCAGGGTATAATCTCCGCTTTCCGTGGCGACGAGGATGGACGATGTAGTTCCGGCAACGATTACTCCATCGCGATACCACTTGTATTCCCTCACCGGCACGGCCGATGAAGAAAAAATTGTATCCGTTGAAAGCGTTAGCATTGGCGCAGGCGGTAGTGGATGAACGGTCACACGCACACTGTCGGTGGCTGTGCAACCGAATTCATTTTCAAGAGTTAGATAATAGGTTGTCGATTGCGCGGGGAATGCCAATGGATCCGGAATGGTCGTCGAACTGAGACCGAGGGCGGGAGTCCACGATACTTTTGTTGATGTCGCGCCGTTCAAACGGGTTGTGTCGCCTTTACAGATTATTCGATCGGCGCCGGCATCGGCAATTGGCAGTGGATTGACCACAATGGTGAATGAATCGGCCGCCATGCAGCCATGAGCGTCCATGACCGTGAGTGTATAGCGGGTAGTGTTATTCGGCGAGAAGACGGGTGCCGGACTGCGAACATCCGAAACGCCGGCGTTTGGCGACCAGCGGTATTCGTAGGGTGGCGTACCGTTTTTTGCTTCTATATTATAGATAAAGAGTGCATTTCCGTCACAGACCGAGTCGTCGGGTCCGATGGTAATTGTTGGCAGATCATACACCTGTACGGTAACGCTGTCCCTGCTTGTACAGCCGTTCGAGTCTGTCACGGAAAGTGTATAGACTGTCGTGCGTTGTGGAGATGCCACCGGATTCTGAATGGTCGTATCACTCAGACCTATGCCGGGTGTCCAGGCAAATCGTCCTTTTCCGGTTGCCTGTAATTGAATCGATGATCCCAAACATATTCCCGTATCACTTCCGGCTGAAATGACTTGTTTTGGATACACATTCACCCACATTTGCGCTTGGGAGACGCATCCTGCGGAGTCGGTGACGGTCACGGTATAGAATGTATTCACAGTAGGCGTCGCGCGCGGGAATTCTGCAGAGGCATTATCGAGTCCCTGTGCCGGACTCCATGCGAAGCGATACGGAGGTCGTCCGCCGAGAGGTGAGCGTCCAATCACGGCGACTCCGCCGAGGCAAATGGTAGTATCGTTTGAAGACTGCGCGATGACAGGTTGTACATTACCCTCTCTGATGGTCATTGCGCTTGTGAGTATTCCGGGCATACCTGCCTCTGCGCCCCATGGGTCTGAATACTGTATATTTAATCCTGCTGCCCCTCCCTTTACATCGGCTATGATACTATCGATTGAAGCGGCGTTCTGCACGCCAATACACCCGCCGCCGCCGCCGCCGCCGGGTGCATGAATATCGGCAGAATTATTATTTCCGCCACGACCGCCATGTGCTTCTATTCTCACCGGCGAAGTGATACGTTCTACATCGACGATCACACTTCCTCCTGCCCCACCGCCACCCGAACCGTCATTGCGGGAGATAGCGGAATTATCAATTCCATTGGCAAAGATGGCATTGCCTCTACCTACCAATACTCCTGCTTTGATGATGACAATCCCACCGCCGGGAGTACCGCTTGTAGCAGCATTATTATTTTGGTGTCCGCCACCGCCACCGCCGCCCATAAAGATTTTTGAAGAACCTGCTACTCGTACACCATATCCGCCGACTCCGCCATTATACACATTGGGTTTGGACTGATATTGCGCTCCTCCCATACCGCCTTTATTACCATTGCCGCCGCCGCCGCCGCCTGCATTATGTGCATTTCCGCCACCGCCGCCATTGGACTGTGCTCCCCTGCCTGCTGACTGACGCACAAGAGCTTGGGCAATTCCTTCACCCTTACCGCCGGCATGATTTTCTGAAATATCCGACACATAATCAGTTATATCGATTTCACCTCGCGAGACCGGATTCGGTGTACCACCGCGGAAGCCCTTGCCGGAGACATCGATCGAACCTATAATATCCACTGCTGCTGTAGCTTCAAACGCCAATACTCCGCCCGTCGTGCCATCCCAAGCCGGAGCAGTCAACGGCGCGCCTTGTACCCATGCGGTGACGTATTTCGGTACACGTACGAGCTGTACAGCGCCTAAGGGATTGTAATTCTGCACGAGCATATATTTAAGCCGGAGAGAGGTGGGCGAGACGGCCTCGATCGTGACAAACTCGCAGTTACCAGCCTCGCCGAGAGCAGTAATTGTTCCATAACTCGGTGTATTGGACGTGTCTATCACCGCACCCTGCATCTGAATAATCAAAGCCCGATCGCCGATTGCGAATCCGGCGCTCGAACCGACACCGATCGTTTTTGAGCAATAATCAACAGCCGTTACCTTTGTATACGTATTAATCACGCCGGATATAATTGTCGGTTGCTGTGCTGATACCGGTATACAGACGGACCCCAAAAACGGCAACAAAAGAAACAGTAGAATTCGTAGATAGTTCATGTTCACCATTAATTCCGGTTATAATAGAATGTAATACTGCTGCAAAATACCACTCTCCCTATACTTGACCAAGCAGAAAGAAAGATATATGAATCCCTTGGTTATCTTCCGATCCTCGGCTGCGGACACCCATTGCCGTCCAAGCCGCCCTTCCCAAAAGATTATCAATTCATCACAAATGGTAGATACCGGCTACATACCATGTATTTCGGTGGTATCTCAGATGTCGGAAGAGGAATTTCAGGAGCAATGAATAAAGTTTCATGGATTGCTTAATTGTCATTTCATTAATACGGCGTATTTTTGCGACGCAGTTTTAAAATAATTTTTTATTTGTATTCCGGAGAAACACAATGCGTAAATTTGCAGCATTACTTGCAGTAATCTTTGCAGTCACAGTATCGGTCAATGCTTTCGCATCAGACAAGCCAAAGCACGAAGCTAAAGAAGCGAAACACGAAGCTAAAGAAGCGAAACACGATATGAAAGAAGCGAAAAAAGACATGAAAGAAGCGAAAAAAGAAGGCGACAAAGCAGCAGCTAAAGAAGCGAAAAAAGACATGAAAGAAGCGAAAAAAGACATGAAAGAAGCAAAAAAAGACATGAAAGAAGCGAAAACAGACGCTAAAAAGCCTCACTAATCTTCTGAATCGAACAGTATGATAAGCGTGATTGATACATTCAATCACGCTTTTTTATTTTTGAAATACTCTCAATTCCCTCCGTAAATGCTGCCAAACCTACTTTTCCCTTTCTAAAATCAATTTTCTGTGCTATTTTGCCAAAAATTAACAGATAATAGTCGCCACGGCGATTGATTTACGTGA
>JBPOHH010000840.1:0-1597 GCA_052035765.1 Bacteroidota bacterium | reverse complement strand
GTCGAACATCCGTTTACCGGAACAGGAAAGCCCGAACCACTCAAACACTCCCTTGCAGGCTTATGGTCTCGCAGAATAAACCGCGAACACCGCCTCGGTTATGAAGTTACCGATACTATTGTTTTTGTCCTTTCGGCTAAAGGGCATTACGAGTAAAAGTGTTTGTAATGATGTATCTCCCCCAACAACAACGGATAGTCCTGTCAGACCAGTTCTTTTAACTGCTCGTCAACACTTACCTATAAAACGTACTACTCAACAGTTCTTCAGATATGTGGTTACCTCCTATTCCACCTACAATTTACAAAATCTCATCAAGATGCGATAGCTTCACTGTTTCAAACGGTGAATGTGGATATCGTGCCGTAATTTTCAGCGGTATGGGTTGATGGGCGATTCTATCAACCGCACGGACGGGAATTCCGGTAGAGACGCAAAATTTTGCGTCTCTACGAAAGATTGCCCGGACGGCAACGGGTGCCCGCAGGCGACGTCCGGAATGCAGCCAAGGGAAAACAAATGGGGTCTCAAGTTTGATTACCTTTGCAGGTTTTCGTAATTTGCATCTTAAAATTATGCGAATGTTTCATAAACAGGGAAAAATTCATGCTGAAATTTTTACGCTCTACGATATTGAGTAAAATAGTGATGGCGGTTTCCGGAGCGGCAATTGTGGGATTTTTAATCGCCCACTTAACCGGAAATTTGCTGATATTTGGCGGGCCGGAGAAGATTAATGCGTACGGACAGGGACTGCGAGATTTGGGACCTTTATTGTGGATACTGCGTGGTGGATTAATTGTCATGCTGCTTCTCCATGTGATTTCGTCGATATTTCTTGCCGATAAGAATCGTTCGGCGCGACCTATTAATTACGAAAAGAAAAAATCTATCCAATCGACGCTTGCCTCGCGTTCGATGTTCTTTTCGGGACTTACCATCCTTACCTTCGTGACCTATCACCTTCTGCATTATACACTTGGCATGGTGCAACCGCAATTTTTCCATGGCGAATATACGCTCCATGACGGACGCGTTGTGCATGATGTCTATACAATGGTCATTCATGGATTTCAGAATCCGTTTATCACCGTAAGCTATGTACTTGCAATGACTTTTGTCTGTCTGCACCTTAGTCACGCCGTGCCGAGCGCGTTTCAAACACTTGGCATCAATAATCCGAAATACAATGCGATGATAAAGAAAGCGGCTGCCGGACTTGCGGCGCTGATACTTGTGGGGTATCTTTCCATTCCGGCGGCAATTATGGCCGGCGCACTTAAACTAATCGAAGGAGCGAAATAATGTTGAATCTTGATTCTAAAATTCCATCGGGAGCGATAACGGACAAATGGGATAAGCATCGTGCCGAAATGAAGCTCGTCAATCCCGCCAACAAACGGAAATACACGGTCATTGTCGTCGGTACAGGACTTGCGGGAGGTTCGGCTGCGGCATCACTTGCCGAACTCGGTTATAAAGTCGAGTGTTTTACCTTTCATGACTCCCCTCGCCGCGCGCACTCGATCGCCGCGCAAGGTGGAATTAATGCAGCAAAAAATTATCAAAATGACGGTGACAGCATCTGGCGTTTGTT
>JBPOHH010000030.1:0-1772 GCA_052035765.1 Bacteroidota bacterium | reverse complement strand
TATCTTTGGAAAACCTAAAAAGATACAGCGAGCAACCGAACATTACGCACAATTTTTCTCTGCTTTACTGAAAGTACAATTGTATGATGAAAAATAATGATACCTACAACCTGAATGTCGTTATCGTTGATGACGAAGCAAACTGCCAAACTCTTCTGAGTACTATACTTACCACTCATTTCCCAAGCTTGAGAATCGTCGGGATTGCCTCCACCGTGGCTCATGCCGTGCAGCTCATCGATGCCGTGCAGCCGGACATTGTGTTCCTCGATATTTCCCTGCCGGACGGATGCGGATTCGACGTGCTTGAGCGGACGATGTTCACAGGGTATGAAGTGATTTTCCAGACCTCATTTAACGAGTACGCGGTGCAGGCGTTTGAGTTCTCGGCGCTCCATTATTTGCTCAAGCCGATCACGTATGAAAAGGTGCGTCGGGCATTGGACAAGTACAAAACCTACAAAACGCATGACAATCTCGACAGTAAACTCCGAATATTGAAAGAGAGTATCACCGACAAGCTCAACAACATCCTCCTGCCCAGCGGCGACGGACTAACAATGTATAATATCAATGAGATAGTTCGGTGCGCGGCCGAGGCGAATTACACCAAAATCTACTTCAACAGCGGTGAAAGTATCCTGGTATCGAAGAATCTGCAGAATTTTGATTCCATGCTGTCGGGTTCGAACTTCGTGCGCGTCCACAACAGTCACCTCATCAACCTCAAATACGTGCGCAAATACATTCGCGGCAAGCATTCGACGATTGTGCTCACCGACGGCAATGAGATCCCGCTTTCCGAGAACAAAAAGGACGATTTTAAGGAACGTCTCAGCCATTTTGCCAAGAGTTTGTGAGCGGCGTTGAGATTGTCACTTCCTGCTAACTAATTCACCAGCCAAGAGAGACCACCCGTCAAGTCCCTTCAATTTCAAAGTAACCGACTACCCGTTCTGTACATCATAATGCAGGTGTTGTACAGTGGATTGCTGTGGGTGTACATTGGGAGAAAAGGGTGTGTGGATAAACATTAGTTTTGAACTAAATCAATTGTGTTAATTGATGTTATAATACTTCTAACAATATAGTATTGGAGGCTACCATGGCAGATTTCGATATCTCAGGCAGAATGAAGGTAAAAACCTTAAAAGCCAATTTTAAGAAAGAATTTGGTTCTACACTACGCGTGTATAACGGTGTGAAATTCGCAGACGATGACTCAACAATTGCATCTATAGCCGGAAAGAAAATTGCGTCAGATGCAGAAGTAAAAGCTCGGGGGAACACATTAGTGGGTACATTTTCGAAGGCGATTGATAAGAATTTTGGAATTAAAGTACGAGTTGCATCAAGCGATGATTCCGCATTAGTTCCGGATGATAATACACTTACAGATTCCGGGAAATATAAGAAGTAATTCTCTTATGTTAAAAGTACGAGCCACTCTATCCAATAGGGTGGCTCGGCGTCAGATTACCAAAAAAAAAAAACATCTACCAATAATACCATACGATAATGCAACCCAAAATTAAAGTTCGCGGTAAGGCTATGAACCGCACAGCATTAGGAATATTTAACGCATATCTTCAATTGCATCCAAATGCTACGCTCGCTCAATTGAAAGCAGCATTCCCGGAATCTCTATACGATGAAGTAGAAGGTGGATTTTTTAATACCATCCGTCCGATAGGAGTTTTTCAAACGAAAGCTATTGTCGATGGTTTGCCTGCAAAAAATCTACAACAATGCCATTTCATGAAAGATGATGA
>JBPOHH010000769.1:0-2299 GCA_052035765.1 Bacteroidota bacterium | reverse complement strand
CATAGTCGAGCGCTGTGGTACTATTATGAAGGTGATAATAGATGATGCCAATATTAAAGAGGAATTCACTTTCGGCTTCGGGATTGGCACTCTGAATCGCGAGCGTGAGTCCTTCGTTGGAATACTCGAGTGAGGTCTCAAAATCGGAGAGCTGAAAGTAGGTAACGCCTAAGCTGTCGAGTGCTTTGAGAATATCGCTGTCTTTGCGGTATTCTTTGGCAAGAGTAAGGCGTTTGCGGGCATATTCAATCGAGAAAAAATACTCGCCAAGTGTTTTATACACAAGGGAAATATTCCCTAATACACCGAGAGTATGCATTTCAAGTCCGGCGAGCTCGAAGACTGAAAATGCATTGTGGTATTCTTCCAAAGCATCGAGAAATCGCCCCGAAAGATGATGAATTGTTCCAATTCCCTGCAATGCGCGGGCAATTCCAAGCGCGTGTCCATTTTCCTGAAAGAGAGTCGCTGCTTGATTCAATACTGCCATCGCTTCATCAAGCCGCACCAACTCCACGAGCGCTCTTCCTTTGGCTAAGAGAGCATTCCCCATTCCTTCCGGATACTGCTGCGACTCGGCAAGCTCGAACGCCTGAATACTGGCGTTCAAGCCCTCGTTCGGCTGCCCAACTTTCGTGGCATCTTCTGCTGTTATACTCAGTTGGTCAATTCGAAGTTGAAGAGAGTCTGGAATGTTGTTTGACATGAGTGTCGTATCTGAACGTCGCAGTTTCCGGGAAGTAATCTGTAGAATTATCTGCAAAATTAGAGCATTTTGACTACATACGCCTATCTACGCTGAAATGGCCATTAATAGCAAAAAGCCCTTCCGTAGGAATAGAAGGGCTTTTTTGAAGTAGAATTTATACGTGGATAATTTGCTATTTTTTCCACCGATTTAAAAATGAAAACGAGTATAATTATTCGACTGCCTCACGTAAGGCAACGGCTAATTTAACCATTTCCCATGTTTGACTTGCGCGTTGTGCTGGAGTGGAAAGTTGGCCGCCGGTAAAAAGGGTTTTACGGAAGTCCCATGTCATCTCAAGTTGAACGCCTTTGCCACTCACCGTTCTGTTGCAGAAATTGGATGATGATGTACCGAGATAACCTTTCAGATAGCTACTGCTCTGACTCGTTGGAATTATCACCAATGCTTGGGGGAAGTACTCTTCAAGCTTGGCTTTAACTGCGCTTTTCAATGCCTCGTCTTTGCCACCAACAAAGATAATCTTGGTGTTCGTTCCAAATCCCTCTGCCGATTTCTCACTAGATGTAGGATTACGCGCTCCATGAAGTACAATAGCTTTGGTCGCATTATTAATGCGCGTAATTCCTGAATTTTCATTGAAATGCGTCGCTGTTACATGCAGACTGTCATTGTCATAGAGATTATTATTTGCAGGTTTTTTTCCGTCAAAACTGTAAAAATCATGCTGTGGCGAGCTCGAATTTCCACCGGCACAATTACTTGCTATTTCCGTGGTTCCTTCTTCAATATTCCCGCCATGAATAGCCGCGAAGAGAATCGTCGAACTTGGATTTCTCGAACCATACTGATAATCCACACCATAGACCTGATCGTCAATTAACGCCGGTACCACATTGGGGTAGATGTCATTGTCGCCACTGAGAAGGGTAGCACCTTTACCGGAGGTTGTAGCGTCGTAGGTACCTACTTCAGAAGCAACCGGGATGGAAACGTCATTGCAGCTGCTGATAAATATACTAACACCTGCAACCAACACTGTGGAAAGGAAGAATGCACCTATCGCGCGCATACTCAAAAAAATTGCTAAACTCGTCATGATATTGACTCCAAAATAAAAATATGTAAAGAAGAAATGTTTAGTTGACCGGTACAAAATTACCGTTGCCGACTACCCGCGAACTACCCAACCGGCAAGAGATGTTACGGAGGTTACGGGGTAATGAGTGAGAATTACAGGATCTTAAAATGTTCTCGATACCAATCTGTTTCGTGATGGTCTTTCACGTTTGGGGTAAAAATATGATGAGGGTCGAGCTTTGCATAGAGAACATCAAGTGACGCATAATCGCGTTGACTGATCACCAAAAAACCATTTCGTATTAGTTGAGCAGCGCTTACACCTGCACCGATTTGATACACTTTCTTTTCGCCGAATCGATTACCGTTGTAAATCACCTGACTGCCGCACGCTGCACTGATGTCCATCAGAATGGCGAGTTCTATGTCATGTTTTTGTGCGAGAGAGAGCATTTTCTCCGACGCTTTAATCATACCTTCTGTCCAGTCTTTGCCGGATTCGGAGAATAC
>JBPOHH010000005.1:0-2914 GCA_052035765.1 Bacteroidota bacterium | reverse complement strand
GTTTCCCCGTTTCCCCGTTTCCCTGTTTCCCCGTTTCCCCGTTTCCCCGTTTCCCCGTTTCCCCGTTTCCCCGTTTCCTCCAGCTGAAGCTGGAGTCTAGTCAACGGATGTTGATTTCGGGCAAATTGATGTTGTTATATCGTTAATGGATGCTGATTTTCAACTGCTTGCCGTAAAACTGTTTTCCCCCACAACCACACCTACCATAATTTTCCTTTGCCCGCACTTCTTTTTTTCCTAAATTGAAGCAAAGAATTCACAATTCTGCTACTTTCACATCTATACCCATTTTTTGGAGGTTCTATGAAATATTTTTTCTCGGGTTTTTGCCTGTTACTGTCTTTCCTTGCGCTAAGAGCAAACGCACAGAAATACGATTATCCCATGCCTGCCCCTATCGTGACGTCCGATAGCAGTGCCGGTCGTTTGAAATGCATTTTAGGCGGACACGAAGATGACATCACCGACGCAAGCTGGAGTCCGGACTCTAAATATGTCGTCACTTGCAGCAGAGATCAATCGGCGATGGTCTGGGAAGCTGCAACCGGTAAGCGAATCTTTACCCTCTTTTCTACAGAAGAAATACATTACGTATCCTGGAGCAAAGACGGGACTAAAATTGCTACTTCGTCCGATTTTCCACTCATCGATCTATGGGATGCTAAAAGTGGGAATAAATTACTCCACCTTGACGGCAGGTCTTTTGCATGGAGTCCGGATGGAACATCATTTTCCTACTTCACCCTCGATTATACTCTTCGTATTCTCGATGCCTCTTCGTTTGCCACACTCCATACAATTTCGCTAAAAAACAAACTCATCTATTCTGCATATTGGAGTCCTGACAGCAAGAACATCGCTTGTAATGCGACCGATTCTAGCGTCGTTGTGCTGGATGTGGCTGCTGAGAGCATGGTATATAGCGTTGCTCTCCAAAATAAATTCACGAAAGATATTCACTGGAATTCTGAAAGCACACGTATTATAATTGCTATTGATTCTTCGTTCTTGACAGTCGATGGTAAGACCGGAATGCTCCTTTCGACGACCACTATTCCAAATTCGCAATATTGGAGACCTATTGTGTGGAGTAATGATGGCAATAGAGTAGCTTTCTGTGGTGATTCCTTGCAAGTCTGGGACACTCAACCATGGACGAAGTTATATTCTGCATCTGGACACATAGCAAGGATCAGATCTATTTCCTGGTCACCGGACGACAAACAATTTGTCAGTGCAAGCGACGACAAATCTGCGATTATTTGGGATGCTACGACCGGTAATAAACTCTTTACCCTTCTCGGTCATAGAAGTGAAGTAAACGTAGTTCGCTGGAGTAAAGACGGTACTCGTATCCTCTCCGGTGGGAGTTTGTTAAATAACCCTATAAACAGTTCTAAGAACAGCGGTGACTTTACTGCCATCATATGGGACGCAAAATCAGGTGCACTGATCCATCGAATGATGCCACATAATTCATTTGTTTGGGATTATGCATGGCATCCTGACGGAACAAAAATTGCGTCTGCAAGCGCTGACAGCACTGTTATCGTTTGGGATATCGCTACCAATGACACGGTGCGTATTTTTCGTGGACATAAAAGTAATGTCTATGCAGTCGGATGGAGTCCGAATGGAACAATGCTCTACTCTGCTTCAACCGATAGTACTACCATCATCTGGAACTCGAATACAGGTTCAATCACGAGTACCTTTCATCCCCAGTCGAGGAATACAAAGCTTGGCTGGAATCCTTCAAGTGATAAAGTTTATACAACAAGCTCAACGAATACATCTATTTGGGATGTGTCCACCGGAAATATGCTCGTGTATTTTCCTAACTTTACAAATGGTGCATCGTGGAGTCCGGACGGCAGTAAGTTCGCCTCAATCGGTAAAGATACCATCATTATTTGGGATGCTACTACTTGGGTTGAGTACTTAAGAATTATCATTCCATCGCATTCGAACACCTCCGTTAACTGGAGTCCCGATGGCTCACGCATTGCACTTCAAGACAATTCCACTTTGAAGATATGGGATATGCAATCGAAAGCAATACTTTTTACTATTCCTAATCAAGCATATTCATTGTCAAGAATTCAATGGAGTTCGGATGGAAGTGAATTTTCGCTCCTGAGTTATAATTCAACAACGCTTCTCACCTCGCCGGACTTTTATAATAGTCAAACCGGACTAAAGGTACGATCATTCCCTGATAGTATCGCCTTATACCCACAACAATACTTGAGTCCAAATGCATCACGATTTATAGGTGTTCAGAGAGATTCTAAATCACAAATGAATACAATTACCGTACGTGATACAAAGACCGGAAAAGAAAAACTACTTCTTCCATTACATACGTATGATTACCCGAATGAGGTAACGTGGAGTCCAACCGGTAAATATATCGCCAGTTCATATCGCTCCACCATAAAAGTATGGATGGTAGAAGAGGTAAATAGTGTGGTAGAGTCACTGCCCGTACTCCAATCAACTCAGTCACCCTTCTCTCTCTATCCAAATCCAACAGACAATATCCTCCATCTTCATTGTACAACAACATCAGCCATAACGACTACCGTGCGCGTTCTCAATCTGCTCGGACAGGAAATGCTCACGACTCAAGTACCGGCAGCAGTGAATGAATGGACCCTACCCATGAGTCATTTGCCAACCGGCGTCTATCTCGTTGAATGGAATGGTGCTGTTCAAAAGGTAGTCGTCCATTAATAAATCGTACTCCGTACACAACAAAGCCCACGGTTAACGCCGTGGGCTTTCGTTTTTCTTTGAATATTATTTACTAGAAATTCACCTCATTTCGACTCATTCTTTTACTAGATTCCTCCGAATCAATTCTCCTCCACTACTTATTTCTACCAAGTACATACCGCTCGCTTGGCCGGTG
>JBPOHH010000584.1:0-2186 GCA_052035765.1 Bacteroidota bacterium | reverse complement strand
ACCATTTTATTTGGCTATGTGGAAAATTTGGGTTTTATTGCAGTCAAAATTCCCAACAATTCCCAATAATTATGCAGAAATTCTACTCCCTGTGAAATCAATTCTCCTCCTTCATGGCGCGCTCGGCGCTCAGGCGCAATTTGCCAATCTCAAAGAGCTCTTACAAGCGCAATACGACATCCATACTCTTTATTTCGAAGGTCACGGCACACGCGCTGCGTCAAATGAACGTGCATTCCGCATCGATCATTTTGCGGAGAATGTGCGTGAGTATTGTGCTGCACATTCTTTAGTCAAACCTTGCGTATTTGGTTATAGTATGGGAGGTTATGTTGCATTGCGAATTGCAGAGACGACGCCCGATCTCATCGGCGATATCTTCACGCTCGCCACAAAATTCGCCTGGAACCCGGAAACATCCGCCAAAGAAACAGGTTTTCTTGATGCCGCAAAAATTGAAGCGAAAGTGCCGAAATACGCAGAATTTCTCCGCTCGCTCCATGGTGAATACTGGCAGGAAGTGCTCGCCCAAACGAAAGACATGATGCTCGATCTCGGCAATACGCCGGTTCTCTCGCCGGAAGCCCTCCGCGGCATTCCGCACCGCACACGCATCGCTCTTGGCGACCATGATGCAATGGTCACCCTCCGCGAAACAGAAGACTATTATCGATCGCTTCCCAATAGTGAAATGCAGGTCTTCCCGCACACGCAGCATCCGCTCGAAAAAGTGCCGATGGGGCTGCTCGCAGAAGCAATTAAGGAGTTTTTTGGATAAAGTGACGGTAGAAAAAACATGGTAACATATTGTATTATAAAATTATTAGAATGAAATAATACATGGAATTCTTGCAAGAATTTCTCTTGACATACTCTATAAAAAGAGGTGGAATTATGTTTCTATCTAAAGAAAATGCTCTAAGGTTTGTAGAGGAATGTAAGCGTATGAAAATAGAGATTCTCGGGATTGATGGTTTCTTTCTAACAGATACTACCACACAACCAAGTATGGAAAACAGTGTGGACTTTTCTTCTTTCTATTATTCATCCAAAACGAATAATCTTTATAAGGATGCTGCTAATTTTATTGGCGAAAGAGATAGTGATATTTATTTTGAGATAGTTACGGGCGATGGTGACATTAAGTTAGGGAATTCAGCAACAGAGTAAACTTCAAGTTAACAGACAATTTGATAATCACATCAACATCACAGTAAATCATAAAAAAATCAGCGGCATCAGCGTGCCATCAACATCAGCAGTAAAAGACAAAATTTATGCATCGATTTCTCCTCCTCTTTCTTCTCTCCTTTCTCTTTCCACTTGCCATGTTTGGGCAGGGGATTATTACCGGTACGATCACGGACGGCGGCACCAAAAAGCCGCTCAAGTCGGTGACCATCCGTATCCCGGGCACGTATTACGGCGCTATATCCGATGCAGCCGGCAAGTACACGATTCGAAAAATTGCTCCCGGTAAGAATTATACCCTCGAAATTTCCTTTATAGGGTTCAAAAAAATCCAGAAAACAGGTATTGCTATTAAAGCAGGCGACTCGTTGACCATGAATTTTACACTTCAGGAGTCGGCCGTAGCCCTCGATAAAGATGTCGTGGTTATTGGCGAAAAGCCGCTCGTCGATGTGGAAGAAACGCAGTCGGTGCGCACAGTGGGACGCCAAAATATCGAACAAATGGTCGCGCAGAATGTGACCGATGTGGTGATTCAGCAGTCGGGTGTGGTGGCGCAGAACAAAGAAATACACATCCGCGGCGGGCGTGGCTACGAGGCTGCGTATCTGCTCGATGGAGTGTCGATACAAGATCCTCTTGCGGGAACAGGTTACGGTGTGCAGCTCTCGGCTGATGCGATCCAGGAAGTGGAAGTCATTACCGGCGGATTCAATCCCGAATACGGTCAAGCGACGTCGGGCGTGGTCAATATCCGCACACGGGAGGGTTCGACCAAGTATCAGGGCGCAGGCAGCTACCGCAGAGCGCAAAGAGTGTTTGAACGTAATCCCTACGATAGAGATACGAATTCTGGTTTTGCTACGGATATCGTCGAACTTTCCTTATCCGGTCCTGAACCTCTCACCTCGTCAATTTTCCCGGCACTTGGCATCGAAATTCCCGGTAAAATCAGTTTTTTTCTGAATCTTCAGGGTAATTTTTCGGATGATCTC
>JBPOHH010000767.1:0-4855 GCA_052035765.1 Bacteroidota bacterium | reverse complement strand
AGATATTTCCCGTATTCGAGCGTATCGAGGCATTCGAGACTGATTAAATACTCGCTCACTCCGGCGGCGGGCGTCCAATAGAAGCGCAGAGAGTCCGGCGAGGGTAATTTCAATGTATCAAGTGGATATTGATATACGGGCTTCGGACCTTTTCCGGGCAACCAATTAATGCGCTCGGGTGTGGTGGTCGAACCGGTGACAATTTTACCATCTTTCGTCGTTACTTTGAGCGTGTAGAGTGTGCTCGGCTGCACAAGCTTGGTCGTATCGGGATTGAAATACTCACCGCCGCCTTTGGGTTTTGCGCGGTATTGGAGGATGAATGTTTCGGTTGGCGACGAGATTTCGACGACTGCATCTTTTACAACGCTGTTTTCCATTTTAAATGTATCGGTAATCGCGAGAGAACGTGATATCACGACACCGGTAATTGGCTTATCCACAATAAGATATGACTCTACTGCATACTCAGGTATGTATCCTGTCGGCGGCGTATCTTCGCAACTTGCGAGGAACAAAGATGTGAGAACTAAGAGTGTGATTTTGGGATATGAGAATATTTTTTTCATTACTGTTCCTTTGATTTGTTTGAAGTTATAGGTGAATTAAAACTTAATTTCCAGTGCAATGGTCGGGATAATCGGCAGCAGCAATACATCGGTCACGGTTGTGACATTTTTGTCGGTATTATAGTATCTGAACCATATATCCCGCCGTGAATACACATTATAAATATCAATCAGCAATCTGGCCGGCTGACCGAAAAGTGTTGTATTATAATTTGCTCCAATATTCAACTGATGCGTAGCCGGTAAGCGCTGTCCGTAGCGTTCCTGCGCGATAATATACGGCGACGTGACGGTTTCCCCCGGGAATTGATTCCCAAAACGTGAAGTAGCGGCTGAATAGGACTGGCCTGATTGAAAGGTAAAGGTCGCGCTAAGCTCCCAGCGATCATTGAGCTTGTACATACCGACGAGCTTCATATCATGGCGGCGGTCATACTTGGGTCTGAATTCACGTCCACCATTGATACTGTCGAATTGTGCATAGACGAATCCCATCGCATAGCCGGCCCAGCCGGTAAAATCACCGATTTTTTTCTGGAGAAACACTTCTGCACCATACGCACGACCATTGCCACTGTAAAATACATCTGATACTTTTGTTCCCTTGGTCGCCGTCTGAATCAACTCGCTGATATTCGATAAGTCCTTGTAATAGAAGTCCACATTGAGTCCGTAATCTTCCCATGGCTTCGTCTCAAAACTCAATATATAATGCACTGCTTTGCTCGGCTGCACGGTATTATCGGTTGGAAGCCAGGTATCGAAGAAACTAAAGTCCTGTTGTGAAGCTAGGCGTAAGTACTGATGATAAATCCCAAAGGCAGCTTTCACTGCGAAATTCTCCTGAATTTGGTAGCGAACAGCTATGCGCGGGTCCCAGGTCGAAGTGCGGCTGGAGTCCCAATAATTAAATCGTATCCCTGCCTGTAAGCTCAGTAAATCCGTTGCCTGATAATTGACCTGACTGAAGAGAGAATGCGTAAAATCTATAATTTCGAGATTAGTAGAAGCATCAGCCGATGAACCGAGCTGGGCGACGGTATCCTCACCGCCTCTGAAGTTTTGATTGTAATTGAATTTAAAGCGTGTTCCTTCATATCCGGCTTTAACGGTGAGTTCATTGCTGGCGAACCATTCGAGGTCAGTCTTGAGGGTATAATCGAGAATGGAATTTTCCGCTGTGAATGAAAAGCCGCTGTTATTTCCTGTAAATCCATTAATATATTGACTTCCACTCAGATTCACGACACTGAAGAGATTATCACCAAAGACATGTGTCCAACGCAACGAAGCTGCTTTATTGCTGATTCCGATGTCGAAGGATATTCCGGCGCCGTCGAGAGATAATTTGTCTGAACTCAAAAAACCACTCAAAAATACCTTGTCGCTCGGGCTGAAGGTTTGAGATATTTTCGCATTCAAGTCATAGAATCCAAAATTGGGAAGTGGATTTTCCTTGTCTTCAGGTAAGGCGGCGAGTAATAAATCGAGGTATGTACGGCGCCCACCGACGAAGAATGCGCCATTACCGAGCGGACCTTGGGCTGATGCGCGGGAGGAGATGAGCCCGATAGAGGCAAGTCCTTCGGATTTTTCTTGGTTACCGTCTTTTTGCGTAAGATTGAGCACCGCCGAAAGTCGGCTTCCGTATTCAGCAGGATAGCCACCTTTAATAAGTTCTACATCTTTGATAGCATCAGGATTAAACGCAGAAATGAATCCGAAAAGGTGGGAAGGATTATAGACCGTGGAGCCATCGAGAAGCACGAGATTTTGATCCGGTGAGCCACCGCGAATGTAGAGTCCGCTTGATACCTGTGATGAAGTAAGAATACCCGGCAATGACTGAAGCGCGCGGAACACATCCGACTCACCGCCAATACGAAGCTGTGTAAGCTGTTGAATTGGAATGTCAACCCGGCTGACGGATATCTGACGTTTTTCCACTTCCCGCTCTGCATCGACAACGACTTGCTGTGTTTGTACAGACTGTGGCGTGAGAACGATATCGAGTTTTTTAGAATCACCCTCCTCAAAATCGATGACCTTCTCCATTTTTTTATAGCCAAGATACGATACGACAATCGTTTGCTTGCCGGTTGGGATACTTTTAAGAGAATAGTACCCGTTTTTATTTGTTAATGCGCCAATTTTTGTGCCTTTAACGACGACTGTTGCCGAAATAATGGTCTCCTTGGTCTCCGAATCTCGGACAAATCCATTAAGAGTAGCGGTTGTAACCGGGGTGATGGCTGAGGTAGGTCGGGTGGGCGTTTCGGCAGCAAATAGCGACGGGCTGAAAGCAATAAGTAATACTACAAGAAGTACGTGTGCGGGACTTCGCATGAAGAATATCCTAAATAATGATACATGTTTTTCCCCTTGTGTTGGTATTGGTATGATAGTATCCAACGGTTCGGTTTGTTCGGGCGGCATTGACGGGGAGCGGTAGAGAATGTTTCATGCCTGAGCGAGAATACATCTATCTGACCTTGTGGCATAGAGTTGCCGCCGGATGGAGACTATTGTCAATAGTTGTTTTGTCATAAAGATGAGATGATTTACATACGAAGAACCCCGAGATGTGTCATGCTCGGGGTTTTAATCTTCAAGTGGCTTGGACGGCAATGGGTGTCCGCAGGCGAACGTTTGGAATGTGCTGAAGGGAATCAAAAATTCACCATGTCAGTCCACCGCGAAGGCGCACGATACCATTAAAAACGAGTATTAATGCAAGCGAGTAGAATAAAAGCGTATTACGAAAGCGTTGAGTATCGGGGAGCTTTTTCCAGCGGGCGGAGAGATGAGCGAGTGCGACGGCGCAGAGCATGGTACCGACGTGCTCGAATTGCTTGCCATGGAGAGACGCGCCGTTGATGATGAGCATAATAAGCATAATAATACCCATGAGTGCCTGCAGGTCGAGAATTCCGACGAAGGTTGCACCCATGATGCGATCAAATTTGGAAAACGTGCGTTTGCCGAGCCAGCCTGAGAGGTAGAGAAGCACGGTGACGACAGCAACGGTCAGAACGAGCCAGCGAGTGTGCGAGTGAGCATTGAGGAGAATATCCATGATTGATCCTAAAAATGTTGGAATACAATTAATGGGAGCAAAAATAAGCAAAAACTACTGTTTCCGGCGATTGTTTGCAATGCGATTGGCAAGAAGTATTGCGCTGAGTGTGCTTTTTGCATCTGCAATTCCTTTCCCTGCAATGCCATAGGCGGTTCCGTGGTCGGGGGATGTGCGCACAATGGGGAGTCCGGCTGTAAAATTCACCCCGCCGTCAGTGGCGAGTAATTTCAGTGGTATTAACCCTTGGTCGTGGTACATAGCGAGTATCCCATCGTAGGATTTATACTCACCGTGAGCGAAAAAGCCATCAGCGGCAAATGCTCCATTGGCGTTGATTCCATTGTGTATTGATGCTTGAATTGCCGGATTAATAGATTCAATTTCTTCAATTCCGATCTCGCCTTGTTCGCCTGCGTGGGGATTGAGCCCGAGCACTGCAATGGACGGCGATGCAAATGAATAATCGAGTTTCAGTGAGTTATTCAATGCGGCAATACGTTCTCTTATATGATCTTGAGTGATATTTTGCGGTACGTTTTGAAGTGGGGTATGTATGGTAGCAAGAGCTACGCGAATCGTATCCGAACATAATATCATCATCGGATTCGGAGAATGACATCGTGTGGCGAGCATTTCTGTTTGCCCGGGGAAATTCCATCCAATTTGCTTCAGTGCTACTTTCGAAATCGGGAGTGTAACAAGAGCGTCGAACTCGCCGGAGATGGTCAGTCGGATTGCCATTTCTAATGATTCAACGGCTAATTGTGCCGCAGAAATTGTAGCTGCACCAAATAGCACAGCTGAATATGTATCACATTCCAATATTGAAATAGTCGTCGATCCTACGGTAAGCGTCGAATTACTCCTGCACACCTCTACTCCGAGCTGAGCGGCATAGTCGACTATTGTACGGGAATTGCCGCAGAGGGTAATGGAAATATCTTGCGAGGAAGATAGGGGTTCTTCTTTCAATGCTTTGAAGAATACTTGCAGTCCAATACCATTACATTCACCGATTGTACAGTTTAGTTTCATAAAACATGAGTTTTATACAGGAACAGGCAGCTCCAGAGTGAAGCTGCCTTTTACATATACTATTGACGATGCGATATTACGCAGCGTTTTCTTTAGATTCCTCGGAGTCCGTCGTTGGCTCGGATGGCTCTTCGGCCGTAGTTTCGTCAGCAGCAGGAGCTGCCTCAGCTAC
>JBPOHH010000718.1:0-17724 GCA_052035765.1 Bacteroidota bacterium | reverse complement strand
GAAATCGAAGCGCGGACTTTCAGGGTGTCTTTGAGAAAACTGTACATTTTATCCGTATAGTCTTTCATAAGGGCCGTATAGAAGATTGCATTATCGGCCATGCGTGCAACACTGATGGTATTATCCGACCATTCGGCGCGTTTGACAGAAAAATTACTCATGCTTTCGCCGGCGAATAGATTAACGTCATCCACCGTACGCAGGCGGACATTATCGAGATAAAAATCACCGGTTTGCTCACCGAGATAGTATGATAAATTAACGGTCGAGCTGTCGGTGGTATTTGCCCGGAAGCGAATGACATATTCCTTCCAATCGGAAGTAACGACATCCTCATGGAAGAGACCGTAGACATTAAAGGGTGTCATACCTCTTTGAGCAACGACGATAAATTTCCGATTGCCGACGGCAGTGGTGGTCTTGGCAGAGAAGCGCAGCTCGTATGTACGGTATTTCTCGAGCTTGCAGGATTGATTGACAAATTGAACGAAATATCCGATACCGTCAGTCTGCGTGACTCTGATATTAGCGCTGCGTTCGCCTTCCACTTTATTACCATCCGAGGGAAATACAACAGATTTTGCATTTTCATTGACATATAACTGCCAGCCGGTGAGCGGGTCGCCGGCATCTTCGAAGCCGCCGTTCACCACAATATTAGCAGGGCTTGAGGGCTTGCTGCTCCAGGCGGCTTTGAGGGCGAGGTCGTTTTTGTATTTTTCCTGTAAATATAGGTTAAACACCGTGTCGAGTCTTTTAATATGGTAGTCGGTGAGATAATACCGCTCAGGTTTGGTGAGGCTGCCGCGCTGCCAAAGGTAGGTCAGAGAGCTTTCGTAGGTAAGGTCCATGATAGCAAGAGCCGGTTCATCCTTCCATGCAACCCCAGTGTAGGGATTGATATGCTCCATCAACATACGGACAATTCGCTTATGCACGGGGCGGAAGTCCGGCTCGACGTATGGGAGGGCGATGGGCACTGTATCCCATTTTGCAATACCGTCACCCGGGCGGGGCTGCCAATGGGAGTGAACGGGTAAATAGATATAAATACCACGTAGTTTTAATTGATAGACAAACCAATCAAGCCGTTTCATCTGCTCGGCGCTGAGAGCATTGGAGGCGTTGCCGGGTTCTAAAATACTCGCTTGATTCCAATACGGGAAGTCATAGCCGACAAAACGTACGGCATTAAACCCGAGTGAACTCAAGCGACTGGCGACGAGTACGGCACTTGTGCTGTCCGGAAAACACGCCGTGTAGTACAGCGAGGTTCCGACGAATTTTATACGCTTACCGTCCGGAGTCTGAAAATGTCCGTCTTTGATTCTGACGAAGTCACTTGCGCCAATGGACTTGACTTTCGGGAGGAAGAGTTCTTGTGAATTGATGCCCGATTGCGGTATTGTCAGCTCAAACGGGCGTGAAAGCGGCTGGGACTGAGCGCCGGAGATGATACAAAACAAGAGAACTATTCGACAAACAAAGGAAAAAGTACGCATAGAAGACCTCGGAAACGGATTAAAATGACCCAAGAAATTTCAAATCACCTGAAAACTACAAAAGAAACGCAACTGTGCCAAGAAAACTTTTTGGTTGATTGCACTTTTCTTCTCAATTTGCAGAATATCGAACTAATTATCCAACATACATGAGATTTTTATGAGAAATTCTCGACGATCTTTTCTGCACAGAACGGTGCTTGGTTCAGCTCTCGGTCTTGCTTTTTTGCCCGAAGGATTCACCAACGTACTCACGGCAGTCAGCAGGCTCGACGCAGCACAGACTCCGGCAGATATTGCTGGCAATGAGGATTTCTGGGCTACAGTGCAGTCGGCGTATGCGATGGACAGAACGTTTATCAATCTCAATAATGGAGGTGTATCGCCGAGTCCGAGAGAAGTAATGGACTCTGTTAAGCGATATATGGACTATACCAACAGCGCACCCGCGCGGAATTTATGGAGTCAGCTTGAGCCGAATGCAGAGACAGTTCGCGAAAAATTAGCTCGGATGTTCGGCTGCTCGGCTGAAGAGATTGCCATTACCCGTAATGCGAGTGAGAGCTTGCAATCGATACAGCTTGGGATGAATTTAAAAGCCGGCGATGAGGTTGTGACGACGACACATGACTATCCGCGAATGATTACCACTTGGGAGCAGCGTGCGCGTCGGGATGGAATTATTCTCAAAAAAGCCGAATATCCGGCGCCTCTCATGAATCCCGAGGATATGGTCAAAGCAATAGAAAAAGAAATTACCGGTAAAACAAAGGTCATTCATATCTCGCAGGTACCGTTTTGCAGCGGGCAGATTAATCCCGTTCGGCTTGTGTGCCGGCTCGCCAAGTCGCGGGGAATTGAATGTATCGTGGACGGCGCCCATGCTTTTGCTCAATTCCCATTTACCCAAAAAGACTTAGAGTGTGATTATTACGGTACTTCACTTCACAAATGGTTGTCTGCACCGATTGGGACGGGGATGCTCTATGTCAATAAAAATAAAATTAAAGATATTTGGCCGCTGATGGCAGCGCCGAAGGAGATGGATGAGAATATCCGGAAGTTTGAAGAAATAGGCACACATCCGGCAGCGCTTCACAATGCAATTGCTGATGCTGTAACGTTTTGCAACGGCATCGGGCTTGAGCGCAAGGCAGCACGTCTGCGGTATATCCATCATCGGTGGATTGATAGACTCAGGCAGTATCCGAATGTTAAGTTCCTTCAAAATATAGATGATGAAAAAAATTGGTGTGGATTGGTATTATTCTCTATCGACGGCATGGACGGCGGGAAAATCGGTGATTATTTATTGTCGAAGCATCGGATAATTACGACACCGATTACGTATGCGGACATCAAGGGCATCCGTATTACGCCGAATGTTTATACTACTCTCTCGGAAATTGATTATTTTGCAGACGTTTTGGAAACAATTGCCAAGGGGCAGGTCAAGGAAGTCATGACCGAGGCGAAATGAGGGCATTTTTTCGTTGCGCTATTTCTATGAATGCGTGAAGGGTGATGCTTCTCTTCCTAATTAATTAACGACGGTAACTTTGACACATTGAAACGGATATACTCTATGTCCCAAAATACTATGTTGTGGGTTGGTTTTCATATTCTGGTGTTTATTCTTCTCTTCATTGACTTATTTGTCATCAATAAAAAAGCGCACGAAATTTCTGTACGTGAAGCATTAAAATGGACGACTTTTTGGATAGCGCTGGCGGTACTTTTTTGCGGCGGTGTTTGGTATTGGGGTACACCTCAGATGGCATTGGAATTTGCGACGGGGTATATAATAGAAAAATCTCTTAGTGTGGATAATCTATTTGTATTTCTGACGATATTCAGCTACTTCCAGGTGCCTGCAAAATATCAGCATAAAGTACTTTTTTGGGGGATTTTCGGTGCACTTGTCCTCAGGGCTGTTTTTATCTTGGGTGGAGTAGTATTAATTCAGCAGTTTCATCCGGTGATTTATATATTCGGCGGTTTCTTACTGTTTACGGGTATCAAGCTCGCGATTCAGCAGGAGCAGAAGATTGAGCCTGAGAAGAACCCTGTACTCAAGCTACTGCGTCGTACGATGGGTGTTTCGAAGTATTATTCGGAGGACAAGTTTTTTATTAAGCGTCTTGGGCATACATTTGCCACGCCGCTGTTTGTGGTGCTGGTGTTGATTGAGACGACGGATTTACTCTTTGCCGTTGATTCTATTCCGGCGGTGATTGCCATTTCTGATAATCCGTTTATTATTTATACTTCGAATGTATTTGCGATTCTTGGCTTGCGGACATTATACTTTGCGCTTGCCGGCTTGGTGAATATTTTTCATTATCTGAATCTTGGAATGTCTATTATCTTAATGTTTATAGGTGCCAAGATGATGCTCTCCGATATCTATAAGATTCCGATTGGTCTGGCATTGAGTGTCGTAGTCGGTATTCTTGCCATATCAGTTGCTGCTTCATTGCTTATGCCCAAGAAAGAAGAAACCGAAGAATAATTTTTATCGTTTAGCATAACATGACAAAAGTCATAAATTACCCCGGTGTATTGAGGTAATTTTGGTGTAGTTTGGTGCATCTGCGTTCTGCGCGATGCATGCTGTTATACTACAAAAGAGGAACTGACTTTTGAAAACTATTATCGAACCATTTCGCATCAAGTCGGTCGAGCCGATTGCGATGACTACCCGCCAGGAGCGTGAGCTGTATATCCAGTCAGCTAATTATAATCTTTTCGCATTAGAGTCACAACACGTATTAATCGATTTACTGACCGATTCCGGCACTTCGAGCATGAGTGCCCGACAGTGGGGTGCGGTAATGATCGGCGATGAGTCGTATGCTGGCAGTCCGTCTTTTTTTAGATTTGAATCAGCTGTCAGGGCTCTTATGCCTTTTAAAAACATTATTCCCACGCACCAGGGGAGGGCAGCCGAGAAGATTCTTTTTTCGGTCGTGGCGGGCAAAGGCAAATACATTCCGAACAACACACACTTCGACACCACACGGGCTAATATAGAATTCTCGGGAGCAAAAGCGGTGGACCTGGTCATTGCCGAGGGGCTGAATCCTGCGTCCGAGCATCCCTTCAAGGGGAACATGGATGTCCAGCGTTTGATTGATTTTATTAATGAAATTGGTGAAGAAAACATCCCGCTGTGCATGTTGACATTGACGAATAACTCCGGTGGCGGTCAGCCGGTATCAATGGATAATATTCGAGAAGTGAAGTCCGTATGCGAGCATTACGGGATTCCGCTTTTTATCGATGCCTGCAGGTTTGCCGAGAATGCATACTTTATCAAGCTGCGTGAAAAGGGCTATCAGCATCGTGATATTGCTTCGATTGTCCGGGAAATATTCTCCCATGCCGACGGAGTGACAATGAGCGCAAAGAAGGACTCACTGGTGAACATAGGCGGCTGGCTGGCCATGAACAATGATCAGTGGGCGGCGCAGGCGCGGAATCTTCTCATTCTGACAGAGGGATTTCCGACGTATGGCGGCCTTGCCGGGCGAGATTTAGAGGCAATAGCCGTTGGGCTTGAAGAGGTGGTGCAGGAGGATTATTTGCGGTATAGAATTGCATCAACCCAGTATTTGGGAGACCATCTTCACAATGCCGGTGTACCGACTGTGCGTCCGGCCGGCGGGCATGCAATTTATATTGATGCTCGCGCAATGCTCTCGCATATTCCTCCGTTGCAGTATCCGGGGCAGTCGCTTGCCGTCGAGCTGTATGTACACGGCGGGATTCGCGGCTGTGAAATCGGGACGGTGATGTTTGGCCGGCAGACCGATGGAACAGAGGTGGCGTCGCGTATGGATTTGGTGCGACTGGCGATTCCTCGGCGCGTCTACACGCAAAGCCATATAGATTATGTCATAGAAGCAATTCTTGAGGTGAATGAGTATAAGCATAAGCTCAAGGGGATGCGTATAGCTTGGGAGCCGCCAGCACTGAGGCATTTTACCGCACATTTCGACTATTGTTAATATTTAGAGACACTTCAATCGCCGCATAAACGCGTTTTTTCCTTACGTAGTCGCTGCAAGAAGTTTCTGAAAAATGCTTCCATACCCGTCATTGTTGAAAATACAATGACGGGTATTTTTATGTGACGGTAATTGCATCTGAGCAGGTCGAAGGGGTGCTAAAAAAACGGGTAGTTGGAAACTAAAATATAGGTGAAAAAGTTTTCCCCACGGAGGAATATTCGTTTTGCAGGCAGGTGAAAGTTTGTATTTTTGCGCGTCCTGAAATAGTACAATCCAAAAAAAATCAAGACAATATACTCTACAATATTCTCTACAATTAGCACACCGTACGATATGCAGATTAAAGATTCAACGATAGTAATCATAGGCGGCTGGGGGTTGGTTGGCGCGGCTATGTGCCGTAAAATCATGGAGTTTAATCCCAAAAAAATAGTAGTCACATCCCTCAAGCAATCCGAGGCAGAAGAAGCGGTAGATGACCTGCGGAAGGAATATCCGGCACGTGATCCTGGAATGTTTGAGCCGTGGTGGGGTAATATTTTTACTCGGACTGAATGGAAGGACACGCCACGGGAGGAATTACTCACGGGCACCACTTCCAGAAGTGGACTAATTCATGATGTAATTGATGAGCTAGACGAGAAAATCCTCACAGAATCCGCACTATATACCCTCCTTCAGCAGACCAAGCCCGATGCCGTTATCGACTGTGTCAACACAGCTACAGCCATTGCCTATCAGGATATTTACTCGAGTTCACGCTCAATTTTAGGAGAATTAGAGGCCGGCGGTGCTGAACGCTCTACTGTAGAAAGATTACTCGCAAGTCTGTATATTCCGCAACTGACACGACATATACAAATTCTCTATCGAGGTCTGAAAGACGCGCAAACGACCACATACATTAAAGTCGGTACCAGCGGCACCGGCGGAATGGGACTAAATATTCCCTACACGCACAGTGAAGAGCAGCCATCGAGAGTACTTCTAGCCAAATCTGCTGTTGCAGGGGCTCAGACGCTGCTGCTGTTTCTCATGGCACGCACACCGAACGGAGCATTAGTCAAAGAGATCAAGCCCAGTGCAGCAATTGCTTGGAAAAAAATCGGATATGGCGATGTAATGCGTAAGGGGAAAGCCATTCCCCTTGTCGATATGATGCCGGAAAACGCGATGTCGCTGAGCTCAGGGACATTTTCTTTGAAACCTGTCGATGGTGTTACGGATTTCGGCGAGAATTTCAAATCGGTGTTTATTGATACCGGTGAAAACGGCATCTTCTCACGGGCTGAATTCGAAACAATCAGCGCGCTGGGCCAGATGGAACTCGTGACTCCCGAAGAAATTGCCGAAGCAGTAGTCAATGAGCTCCGTGGAGGAAATTCCGGTCTCGATGTCATCGGTGCACTTGATGCCTCAGTAATGGGTCCGACTTATCGTGGAGGTATCCTACGTAATACGGCGCTTGACCAACTTAAGGAAATGGAAAAAGTAAACGGAGCAGATAGTGTGGCATTCGAGATGCTTGGTCCTCCGCGTCTATCCAAGCTGCTGTATGAAGCGTATATTTTGAAACGTATCGCCGTCGATTTTGAGACCGCAATAAGCATGAGTGCCGATGAGTTAGCGCGTAAATCCGAAATGCTCATCTCCTCCGATGCTACTTTACGGGCACAGATGCTGTCTGTGGGGTTGGTGATATTGCTCCCTGACGGTGTATCGTATTTACGTGGTAACGATGTGAAAATACCTCCGTTTAGAGGGCAAATAGAGCTCGAAATAAACCCGGAAAATACAGAAAAATGGTGTGCAGAAGGCTGGGTAGATTTACGGGTGGGTAATTTTGCGAGCTGGCAAGACAGATTACGGAGAATTATCTCCGAGACGGAGAGTCTGCCGAAATTTGATACAAGCTCGAGATTTACGTATACCAAGAACTACTGGGAGAATTTTCAAACTATTGACGGCGGTAAGCTTGCTGCTTGGATATTTGAAGTAGAGGAGCAAGGATGGAGATTCAAGCGATAAGCGAATCAGAGACCGAGAGGAGAGTTCAGCTGGCAATAATGGCGTCCGGCAGGGGAAGCAATGCAGACGCGATTATACGGTATAGTCAAAATCCTGGGGTGGCATATAACGTAGCACTGATTGTGACAAACAATCCGAAAGCAGGTGTGATAGACATTGCGCAACAGCATGGAATTGCTTGGTGTTGTATAGATTCAAAGAGTTTTAATGCTGATGGAGAATATGAAACATTCCTAATTCAAACATTAAAAAAACATCATATTTCGATGATAGCGCTAGCCGGTTATTTGAAACAAATACCGATGAAAATTATCGATGAATATCCTAAGCGAATCTTCAACATTCATCCTTCGCTGCTGCCGAAATATGGTGGAAATGGCATGTACGGTCTGAGAGTACATAAAAAAGTTATTGAAAATAGGGAACAAAAATCGGGCTCGTCAGTTCATATTGTGGAGCGCGATTATGACACCGGTGAAATTCTGAGCCAAAAGTCAATTGATGTCCTCGATGATGATACACCCGAAACACTATCAGAGAGAGTTCTTCAAGTAGAATATTTAATTTATCCTCCGACATTGAGCTTGCAAGCGGAGCAAATATTACGAGGAAAGTAAATTTTTCTTGTTTATGTGAGTTTTTTTTTTCAACTTAGATGTTAATATTAGTGAAAAGTCACTTTTCAAGGGGGCGAATACGCCTTCCCTGAACGGCATAGGAATGCCATAACTTCGATATGTTCAATTAGTTATATTATTTATTTGTTACACTCTTTTCTTCGTGAGGTTCCCCTATGAAGAGCAAACTGCTACTTTTTGCGTTAGCGTTATGTGTGGTAAGCACGGCTTTCGCATCAAATAATGGCAAAAGCGGAGGTAATGAGTCTTTGCGTAAAGCCGACCTTAGCAAAGGTTCATTTCCGTTACCATTTACTGCGTTCCCGACAGTAAATGCTGCGAATAACAACCGCCCAGCCAAAAATCAGCCGGCTGTATCAACCGGCTATTACATTGTAGATAGCGATGATGAAGCAGGCGACGCATGGCGTCCCGACTTGTTCAAAGCTTATCTCGACAAGGAGTCGGATACTGAGCCGGCAGAAGCTATTAAGTGGAAACGCATCGTTTCCGGTCCGAACCAAGTTCTTGATGTTCAAGATAGTTTGGACAATGGCCAAATGCGTTTTCGTAACCCGGGCTTGAATACTGACTCCACGGACAATGCTTTTGCAGGTCCTATGAAGATTGGTTTCCCATTCTTCTTCAATGGTGTGAAGTATGATAGCTTTTACGTATCTGCAAACGGCTTGATTTGCTTGTCGAATCGCCGCTACAGCTATGACGCAGCAGGCAACAAGACCATTCCTGCCGGTTCATCGGATGCATACAACTTCTATCGTGAGGACAACCTCAACACTGCAAGACCAAAACAAGGTGATGGTATGGGAGACCCTACCGCTGATAATTACGGCTATCAATTTATAGCTACAGGAAATGCCCCAGCAACAGCAACAGCGGGTATTCGGAATCCTGGTAACACAACCATGGCTGGCGTACCGGCAGACATGACAAATTCTCCAATTATTGCTCCAATGTGGGACGATTTGCAATTATCTCAAGATCCAAACTTAGATGATGCTGATAAAGCACAAGTATGGTTTAAAAGAGCAGATAACCCAGATGGTACTCGCCGTCTCATCATTTACTACAAAAATGTAGCGCCACTCGGCTCGAAAAATACTCCTTTCGGTGCAACAAGCCTTGCGCTAAACGACAGAAGAATTCTTCTTAATTTTCAGGTAACTCTCGACGAAGCAGATAGTTCAATTTACTTCTATTACGAAAAAATGGAAGGTGTTGTGATTGTTGGTAGCTTCCCCGTACCAGCAAGTACACTCATGAGAATGAATGCAACAATTGGTGTCCGTGGAAATGCACGTCACTATTCCTACAAAGATCCAAACTGTAGCTCAAATCTGACACAATCAGAATATTTAGTATCCTATCCTCAGTCAACACAGTATTTAGCGAATGCAAATGCTCAAGGTACTGATGTGAATGTTGCTGGCCCTGTAGGTTCAGGTGCTTCAACACCGACGACAGGATTAGCAATACGTTTCAAGCAGTGGAAGAATGTCGCTCGTGTGACTGCACAGCCGACCTATTTGGGACGTGAATTAAGTGCAGCTGCGAATTTGGACCAGTATCCAAGAACAATCAGCGGTACAAATATCGAGCTTTTAGCTGGACATCCGCAACTCGGTGCAATTAGACCGGTTGCAATCTTCCAAAACATGACCAATGATATTCAGGGGCCCGGTTTGGCAAATCCACTCCGTCCTTCCGGTGTGAATTATACTAAACAAGATATTAACTTCAGAACTCGTTTCAGAATTATCAATCAAGCAACAAACCAAACGGCATATTCTGAATCAGTTCCAATTGGGTTGAGCTGCTTACAGGGTAATTGCCCAGGTACTACAGCAAGAGTTGAATACGGTAGTGGGTCATCATTTGCTCCATTAGCTTTTCCAGGTACAGGTTCATGTCCGCTAAACGGAATACCACCTTACGGGTTAGTACGTGTTCAATTCCCTGCTTTCCAACCGAACGAATTAATTGACTTCCATATTGGTCGTCTCAAAGCCCTTGTTCTTGTTGAGCCGGTCGACACACTATTTAGAAGTATGGGAGATATGTGGCCTTTCGATGATACTGTAAAGCAAGATATCTTCGTTATGCGCCGCTTGTCCTTCCTCAACAGCGAAGGATTTAACGATGATGTTACTCAGTACCATGTTATTGGCGGTATTCCAATGCCTTCAGTACTTAAATGGGTAAACATTGACGCAGAAGTTGCAAACGGCGATGAGGATACTTACAATCCACCGCCGCCACGTGGACAGTTCGCTGCAGCTAACAATCCGGTTATTAAAACCTTCTCTCCTGTTATCAAATTAAACCGTATCACCTTAACAGGTGATGAGCCAACTTCCCCATCAAAAGGTGATGAATTACGTTCATTCCCAGTTGACGTTCGTGACCTTCCAACAAGACCAACCAAGGGCGCAGTTCTTTCTGTTTCATGGCAGAGAACAGGTAATGTTGGTGATTTAGGTCGTGGATGGTCAGATGCACAAATCATTGGACCAGAACCAAGAGTTCTTTACAATGACCCTCCGGGTGGTGTTACTACTTACGGTGCTGCTCCTGATGAGTTGTACCTTGAATTTGCTCGCCCAAGTGCTGACGAAATTGAAAACATTGCAAAACAAGCTCCTACCGATATTGCATGGAATGTTCACAAACGCCGTGACGGTCAAGCAGTAACAGGTAATCCTGTTATGACATTGTTTGGTGCAGGTGGTCTGAGAAGAGGTTTCTTTGAAAAAGATAAAGATTCCGTGCTTACAGCAGCTCAAGGTTTACGTGCAAATAAATTTGATGATGGTAAAGATTGGGAATTCAACAAATTCTTCTTCCCTTTACCGGATTCGCTGATTTACTCTCCACGTCTCGGTGCTAAGAACTTCAGATTCCGTTTAAGAGTAGGTGCTACATATAATACAGCTCCTCCTCAACCAACGGATGACCAAGATAACTTCTACATTGATAACGTTCGCCTTATCTACTCACAAGAAAGTCCTGATATTGAAATGGAAGTTTGTGAAGTTCCATGGGCTTATAATGTAACTCCTGCAAGTCAGTCGTCAGCATTACCAATCAGATTTAAGATGGTAAACAATACGAATAAGACTTCATCAACCGTAACAGCAAAGGTTAGAATTTATCAAGAGCAATTCTTGAATGCTTCAAGCGATGAAAAACAAATTAGAGCCGTATACTGTAATCAATATCCGATTCCGTTTGTAAGTCCCGGAAAAGAAGTAGTTTCAAGTACTCCTCCATGGAATGCAAGAAGAACTCCTCCAGGAAGATATATTGTTGAAGGTCGTGTTTCTGTACAAGGTGGAGATTTAGACGCTACTAATGATACTACTTATAGTATCTACACTCTCAATTTCGGTCCTGTGTTTGCATACGATCCTCCGGCAGCACGTAATGATGTGCCTGATTTTGCACAAGCTGCTTGCGGTCGTCCTTATGTTGGTCGTGGATTGAACTTATACGGATACGCTGAAGGTATTTGGCCACATGCAACGGGTACTGACGTTCCAGACTGTCGCTATATGGCAGGTCCGGAAGCAGGTAGTGGTTCAGGTCAAATCGCTATGAAGTTTACACTCAACAGACAAGATACAATCAAAGGTTTCCAAGCATTCTTCGGAAGCATTAATCAAAGTACTGACCCAATTTCCTTCTCTATCTACAGAGATGCCGGTGGTCAGCCAGGTGCAACTCCTATTCCTTTAGGAAATGGTCCTGCTCTTCTCCGTCAAAGAGGTTATGATAATGTTCGTAACGACATTTTCTATGACCAGTATACTACATACTTGTTAGACAATCCGCTCATCATTGAGCCAGGTGATTACTGGATTTCTGTTGCACAAATGGGATTTGACGGCTTTGCTCTCGGTGCATCAAAAATGCGTGTTGGTCAAGTTATTACAAATTATAGTGATTTACCGCCGGGCACATACGGTATCAGCGGTACACACCTTAACTTAGATAAACGCTTCCGTAGAGATAACGGATTCGGACAATTGATTAACAACAACGTGTTCGCATACGAAAACACACGTTTCTCCGGTACATGGCAGCAATTTATGCCATCAATTGGTAATCCAGCTTTCAGCCACTTAGGCCACAGATCAGGTGCTCCAATTGCCGGATATCAAACACGCTCAGGTGGTACATGGCTTCCATTAGTACGACCATATCTCGGTGATAAGATTTACTCCGATACACCGTTATGGGATGAAAACTGCGTAACTCCTGTTGAATTAACCTATTTCGATGGATACAAACGCCAAAATAAAGTTGAACTTGCTTGGCAAACTGCTTCCGAAGAAAATAATGGCGGATTCCGCGTAGAACGCAGAATAGTTGAAGGTAGCAATTCTACTTGGTCATCAGTTGGATACATTCAAGGACACGGTACAACATCTTCTATCCACGACTACAGCTTCGTTGATGAAAATGTAACACTTGGCAAAACCTACCAATACCGCTTGATGCAAATCGATGCAAATGGTAGCGAGTCTTGCAAACAAATTGCAGACATCCTCGAATTCACATTTGATGGAATCGCTCCGGTAGTACTTGGTCAAAACAATCCTAATCCTTTCACAACATCAACTGCAATTGAATTCCAATTGCAAGATAAATCATTCGTGAAATTTGATGTTGTCGATATCTTTGGAAATACAGTAGCAAACTTGATCAATGAAGAACGCGCTGCTGGATCTAATGTAGCAACATGGAACGGTACCGATGCTCAAGGTAATGCAGTATCAGCCGGAACATACATCTATCGCTTAACTGTTGGTAACCAAACGTTAGTCGGTAAAATGACATTAGCCAAATAAGAAGCATTCTTACGCTCAACCGTAAGTGAAATAGAAAAGCCCCCGGTTATTTATAACAGGGGGCTTTTATTTTATTAATCTATTGTGAGATAGTATGTCAACATCTATATTTACTAAAATCATTCAGCGGGAAATACCTGCGACTATTGTCTTTGAAGATGATCGCGTGATTGCAATTGAAGATATTCATCCTCAAGCTCCGATTCATATACTTATAATTCCCAAAAAAGAAATTGCAACTCTTAATGACCTCACTCCTGAAGATACGGAACTAGTAGGGTATTGTATGCTCATCGCACAGAAGATTGCTTGTATCAAACAAATTCATGAGACAGGCTATAGAGTTGTGAGTAACTGTAATTTTGACGGCGGACAAACAGTCTATCACATACATTTCCATCTACTTGGTGGTCGTGCCCTTACACATAATTTTGCATAAATATGTCTGATGATACAATTATCACTTTTGCACGGGAAGTATTAGATGCTGAAAGTAAAGCACTTGCTGCAGTCGCTGCAACTCTGAATAATGACTTCGTGATGGCAGTGGAGTACATACGCACAGCGCGCCAGGTCGTCGTTGCAGGGATCGGAAAGTCCGGTATTATCGCCCGAAAAATTGCCGCGACACTTTCGAGCGTCGGTACACCGGCCGTTTTTCTTCACCCTGTCGAGGCCCTTCATGGCGATATGGGTATTCTGCATCCCGATGATGTATGTATACTGCTGTCAAAAAGTGGCACAACAACGGAGCTACTACAGTTAATTCCCTATATAAAAAAACGAGAAATGAGAATACTGGCAATCGTCGGTACAATCCACTCACCAATCGCACGCCTGGCAGATGTGGTACTTGATGCCCATAGCGATAAGGAAGCATGCCCGCTTAATCTAGCTCCTACGACAAGTACTTCGGTAATGATGGGATTAGGTGATGCTCTGGCAATGTGTGTGATGAGATTAAAACAATTTACCGCTGCAGATTTCGCCGGTAATCATCCATCAGGACAGCTAGGTCGCAATCTCAATTATAAAGTACGGGAAGTAATGCATAAAGGAAATGAATTACCGACTGTGAGCGTAAATGCTACCTTCAGAGAAGCACTCATTGAGAGCTCTTCCAAAGCACTCGGCTGCGTATGCGTGCTAGAAAACAAACACCTCCTCGGAATAATCACCGATGGCGATATCCGAAGAATACTACAGCAGTACGAAGATATACGTGCTCTGTCTGTGTCGCAAATCATGACGACTCACCCATTGACTATTCATGAAAATGCACTTCTTGGCGAGGCCGTGGCTCTTATGGAATATCGTGAACGGCAAATTAGTGTACTGCCTGTTGTCAATGATTCGCAAGAATGTGTCGGCATGCTTCGAATACACGATATCTTACGAGGTGAGATGTAAGAGGTTGGTCATAGTTGGAGTAATGAAAATAAGTACTCATTGTTCGGTCAATGTCTAGGTGGCTGCGGAGGCTTGTAGCCGGGTGACTTCAAAGGAGCAGGTGTAATAATCGGAATTGCCTGCTTTTTCTTCGGTGTTGGTGCCTGCTGTTTACCTTTTGGCTTATTATTCTTGAGAATAAGCTTGTTATTACGCACAGGAGGGGCAATCTTGAGCGGATTACCTTGCTTGCTAGGCGGCGGCGATGCTACTGTAGCCGGCTTTGTCGCCTGTAGTGATGTCGGCTTGCTCGACGGCTTTACGACTGGCTGTGCCTGCTTGTCCGAAGATGGAGTCGATGGCTTCGTACTCGGCGTTTGTTTCGTAGCCGGTTCATGTTTTGCCGGAGTAGTTTGTTTCGGTTGAATAATAGTTTGTTTCGGCTGAGTAATGGTTTGTTTCGGCTGAGTAATGGTTTGTTTCGGCTGCTGTTGAATAGGCTTGACGGCATTAACAGCGGGCTTAACAGGTGGATTCTTAGCATTCGCGGCTTTGAGCGCTGCCGCTTTCTTCTCTGCGGCGACGGCAGCAAGCCGGGCTAAACTATCCTGGTTTTTATACGGCGAAGCGGATGTATTTACTTCATTTTTAGTGATTTTCACATACCGGAGCGCAGTACCTTTCTTGCCTAATGAGGGCAGAGCCACATTATCCCGCTTTAAATCAATTGCTCCGGCATTACCAAGGGATAGAATGAACTGTGTCTTTGCGGACCATCTCTTCGAAGTACCGGGTGTCATGAGCAGTTGATCACTTCTTGTGCCGTCAGCATTAATGGTCAGCCACACACTATCAGTGGCTGATGCCTCCAAAATTATACTATCCTTGGGAAGCGATTCATCAAAAAGGGAATTCAATAATCCACCCTCACCACTTTCAGGGCGAATCTCAGCCGTCGGAACAGCTTCACCGGGACTTTTGGGCTTCGGTGTCTCACGAATAAAGAAATAATAGACAAGCGCCGAACACCCTAGTACGAACGCCGAATAGACAATAGCCGAAATAATCCGGGGAGTTGGCTGTACGGGCTTGATTTTTGTCGGTGGCTTGGTCTGGGAATTCAAACTGCTCGGTTGTATCGCAGGGGAAGTGCTTTCACGGCCGGATTGGAGCACATTTGACAACGAAAAACCGGACGGCTCCTGCACAGGATTATCTAAGCCGGATGCTATCCACAGCTCGTCCAATTCCTCATCGGAAATTTCTAATAAAGCACCGTAATTTCTAACAAATGAGGTGATATATACGCGGGGGAGAACGTCGAAATTACCCTCTTCCAAGGCGTTAATGACATTCGGTCGGATTTTTGTGCGGGCGGAAATCTCCTTCACAGAGAGCGTTAATTCTTCTCGTCGACTCCGTAATCTTTCGCTCAGTGGGTTCATAGCTCTCTGTTCGTTTAAAATGAATTTTCATGCAAAATTACGGATTTATACGCATTTAACAGAATGGAAATCCGCTTCTTTCGTATTTTCGCAGTCTTCAATTGACCTTTTGATACATTTTACTATAATTTACCTATGGAATCAACCCAAATTCTCGAGCAAACCGTTCGCCTGATGCATACCATCAGCGACATCAATGCCGCTGCCGCTATCCTAAATTGGGATCAGGAAACGTATATGCCAAGCGGGGCATCCGAGACAAGAGCAGAACAAATCTCAACCCTCGAAACCCTTTCGCATCAATTCCTTACCGGTGCCGAAGGTCAGACAATAGCAGGCAAAATCGTCGGTATGAACGGCGCAGCTGCCAAGCATCCGCTCCTAACGCTCTTTATGCATGATTTCGAACGCGCCTCCAAGCTGCCCGAAGACCTCGTTCGCCGCACCTCCCGCGCTCAGGCACTCGCTCAAGACACGTGGAAGCATGCCCGCGCCGAGAAAAATTATGCGAAATTCCTGCCGGCGCTGTCTGAGCTCATCGAACTCAAAATCGAAGCGGCCGAACGCTACGGATATGCCGAAAATCGTTACGATGCACTGCTTAACCTCTTCGAACCAGGTATGACCGTCGCACAGCTCAATCCTGTTTTTGCGAATTTACGTACCGCGACAGCCAATATCCTGTCGGCAATTGCTCCAAATCGTGATAGAGTCTCGGATGCGCCTATGCTGCAGAAGTATCCCAAGCAACAACAAATGGAATTCTCGCGCTATATTTCCGGACAAATGGGTTTTAATTTTGATAATGGACGCATCGACCTCTCTACCCATCCGTTCTGTACCTCGTTCTCGCAATATGACGTGCGTCTGACGACCCGAATTCATGAAAATGACCTGCATTCCTGCCTCTATGGCGTGATCCACGAAACCGGACACGGACTCTATGAACAGGGCTTTGCGACCGACCTTGCCCGTACCTTCGGTGCTGATGGCGCATCAATCGGTATGCACGAGTCACAGTCGCTGCTTTGGGAAACAATTATTACCCGCACCGAAGAATTTTGGTCATTTGCTCTGCCAAAGATGCGCGAGTTATTTGGCGAAATGGTTGCAGGATATACTCCCCGTGACTTCTACCAAGCTGTTAATACGATTCAGCCGTCGCTCATACGCACCGAAGCCGATGAGGTCACGTATAATATGCACATTATTCTCCGGTATGAACTCGAACGTGAGATGATTAACCAAACGATTGATTTGAAAGATATTCCGGAACTATGGAACACGAAAATGCAGGAAAATCTCGGCGTGAGCCCTGCGCATGACGGCGAAGGATGTTTGCAGGATATTCATTGGTCATTCGGTGGCTTTGGATATTTCCCTGGTTATACCCTCGGCAAGCTCTATGCAGCGATGGAATGGAATGTATTGCAGCAGCAAATGCCGGAAGTTCGCACGAAAATTGCTAACGGCGACCTCACTCCCATCCGCGAATGGCTCCGTGAGAATATCCACAAATACGGCCGCACGCAAAAGCCGGCAGAAATTATCCAACGAGTTGCAGGAAAACCACTTACCGAGACCGATTTTGTCGAGTATGCTACGAAGAAAGCACTTGATGTGTATGGGGGGTAGTCTTTAAGTCTATAAGTCTGTAAGTCGTAAGTCTTTAAGTCTGTAAGTCGTAAGTCTTTAAGTCTGTAAGTCTTTAAGTCTGTAAGTCTGTAAGTTGTAAGTTGTAAGAAAGACGGTATGTTCCGTCACACTGAGCTTGTCGAAGTGTTCAATTACTTACCGAATTTTAGGTGTAAGAAATAAGTCTGTAAGTCTGTAAGTCTGTAAGTCTGTAAGTCGTAAGT